>NZ_JBJLSF010000112.1:0-14012 GCF_050871885.1 Kineococcus aridisoli
GGCCGACCACGTGCTCGGCCGCGGCGGGCGGGGCGGTGGGTCAGGCGCCGGCGTCCGCGTCGGCGAGCAGTCGCGGCAGCTCGTCCTCGGCGACGGGGAACCCGGGGAAGCGGGTGAGCCGCACGAGCGGGATCGCCCGCATCATCTGCCCGTGCTGGGGGTCGAAGAGCATCTGCTCCCAGGGGGTGCCCTCGATCGTGGCGCGCAGCGCCGGCCCGGCGACGGGGTGGGCCAGCCACTGCTCGGCCTCGGAGTCGGCGGCCAGCGGCGTGCCGACCTCGTCCCCGGGCAGGGTGATCGTGGTGGCCAGGCGGATGTCGCGCGAGGAGGAGCCCACGCGGATCCCGAACTCCCCGCCCTCCACGACCCAGCGGCCGGCGACGGAGTGCCAGAACGCGAACGCCCGCTCGTCGAGCACGAGGACGACCTCCCGGCTCTCGCCGGGTTCGAGGACGACGCGGGCGAAGCCCTTGAGCTCCTGCTCGGGGCGCTGCACGGTGGACTCGCTGTCGCTGACGTAGACCTGCACGACCTCCGCGCCGGCGACGTCGCCGCTGTTGCGGACGACGACGTGGACCTCCAGGCCGTCCGCGCCGGCCGCCAGGCGCAGCCCGGAGTACTCGAAGCTCGTGTAGGACAGCCCGTGGCCGAAGGCGCCGGCGACCGGCAGCGCGTGCGCGTCGTACCAGCGGTAGCCGATGAGCAGCCCCTCGCCGTAGCGGACGTGCCCGTGCTCGCCCGGGAAGTTCCCGATCGTCGGGTTGTCCAGGTAGTGCACGGGGATCGTCTCGGCCAGCTTGCCGGAGGGGTTCACCGCTCCGGTGAGCAGGTCGGCGACGGCGCCCCCGCCGGCCTGGCCCAGCAGCCAGGTCTCCAGCACGGCCGGCACGCTCGACTGCCAGGGCTCCAGGTGGACCGCGGAACCGTTGGAGAGCACCACGACGACCGCCGGGTTCGCCGCGACCACCCGCTCGAGCAGCTCCAGCTGCGCCGTCGGCAGGTTCATGTGCTCGCGGTCGTAGCCCTCGGACTCGTAGGAGGCGGGCAGGCCGAGGAACAGCACGACGACCTCGGCGGCCTCGGCGTGCGCGACGGCCTCGGCGACCAGGGCGGCGTCGGCGTCCTCGCTGGAGGGGTCGTAGCCGGCGGCGAAGGTGACCTCGCGGGCGCCGGCGAACTGCTCGCGCAGCGCGCCGAGGGCGTCGTCGAGGCGGGTGGGGTTCACCTGCGAGGACCCCGCGCCCTGGTAGCGCGGGGTGCGGGCGAACTCGCCGACGACGGCGACGGTGCCGCCGCTCGCGGCCAGCGGCAGCAGCGGGGCGGTCTGCGGGCCCTGGCCGGCGGGGTCGTTCTTGAGCAGCACGGCGCTGCGGGTGGCGGCCTCGCGGGCCAGGGCGTGGTGGGCCTCGACGTCGAAGGAGCCCGGGGCGGCCAGCGCCGCCCGCGACCGCTCCACGAGCTCGAGCACGCGGCGCACCGAGCGGTCGACGTCGGCCTCGCTCAGCGTCCCGGCGGCGACGGCGTCCAGGACGCGGCGGGTGCCGGTGCCGCCGGAGGAGGGCATCTCCAGGTCGAGCCCGGCGCGCACCCCCTCCTCGCGGGCGTCGACGGCCCCCCAGTCGGAGACGACCAGTCCCGTGAAACCCCACTCCTCGCGCAGCACCCGCGTCAGCAGCCAGGGGTCCTGGGAGGCGTAGACGCCGTTGATGCGGTTGTAGGAGCACATGACCGTCCACGGCTGGGCGGTCTTGACGACCCGCTCGAAGGCGGTGAGGTAGATCTCCCGCAGCGCCCGCTCGTCGACGTCGGCGGAGATCGTCATCCGCTGCGTCTCCTGGTTGTTGGCCGCGAAGTGCTTCAGCGAGGTGCCCACGCCCTGGCTCTGCACCCCGGCCACCATCGCGGCGGCCAGGTCGCCCGCGAGCACGGGGTCCTCGGAGAAGTACTCGAAGTTGCGCCCGCACAGCGGCGTGCGCTTCATGTTGACCCCCGGCCCGAGCAGCACGGCGACCCGCTCGGCGCGGGTCTCCCGGCCCAGCGCCTCGCCGACGCGGCGCAGCAGGTCGACGTCCCAGGAGGAGGCCAGACCGGCCGCGGGCGGGAAGCAGGTGGCCGGGACGCTGTCGTTCAGGCCCAGGTGGTCGGCGCCCTCGGCCTGCTTGCGCAGCCCGTGCGGGCCGTCGGTGACCATGAGCGCGGGGATGCCCAGGCGCTCCACGGGCTGGGTGTGCCAGAAGTCCGAACCGCCGAGGAGGGCGGCCTTCTCCTCCAGGGTCAGCCGGGCCAGCAGGGTCGGGACGGCGTCGTCGCTCATGGCCGGACCGTACCCCGAAAACCGAGCACGTGGTAGGTATTGGTGGTAGGAACGGGGCATGGCAGCGCGCGGCGGCTACGCGAAGGGACGGGCCCGCAAGGAGCAGATCCTCACCGAGGCCGTGCGCCTCTTCGCCGCCTCCGGCTACCGGGCCGCCTCGCTGCGCGAGCTCGCCCAGCGCTGCGAGCTGTCGCTGCCGGGTCTGCTGCACCACGTCGGCGGCAAGGAGCAGCTGCTGCTGGCGGTCCTGGAGCGCCGCGACGCCGACGACGCCGCGGAGGCCGGGCTCGCCGAGCGCACCGGCCGCGAGCGCTTCGAGGCCCTCCTGCAGGTCGTGGCGCGCAACCGGGCCCGCCGCGGCATCGTCGAGCTCTACAGCGTCCTGTCGGCCGAGGCGACCGCGCCCGACCACCCCGCGCACGCCTTCTTCGTGCGCCGCTACGCGCGCCTGGTCGACGAGCTCGCCGGCGCCTTCACCGACTGCGGGCACCCCCGCCCGCGCTCGGCCGCGCGCCGCCTCGTCGCGGTCATGGACGGCCTGCAGGTGCAGTGGCTGCTCGACCCGGACGGGGTCGACATGGTCGCCGAGGTGCGCCGGCACCTGGACGCGGAGCTCCCGCCCCCCGCGCCGGGCTGAGCGCCCGGCCGCGCCGGCACCACCGCCGTCCGCACAGCCCGCCGGCCCGCCCGACCGTCCACAGCGGCCCGCGCGGCGGGTCCCGCGAGCGGGACGGCCGCCTAGCGTCCCGGCGTGCCCCGATCCTCCTACCGCCCCCGCGACCCGGCGCTGCGCGCCCGGGACCTCGCGGCGCGGCAGCTGCGCTCCACCCCGCACCGCGGCGGTTCGGCGCGCCCGGGAGGGCGGCCGGGCCACCCGCTGGCCGACCGGCCCGACGACGAGCACGACGATCTGCACGACGACCCGCACGACGACCTGCTGGACGACCCGCTGGACGACGTGCTCGACGAGGACGACCTCGAGGAGCTGGACGACGACCTCCTGGGCGACCTCGTCGACGACCCCGTGGACGACCCCGTGGACGAGCGGGGGAGGCGGCCGCCCCCGGCGCGGCGCGCCGGTGCGGGCGAGGTCCGCCGCCGCCTCGCCGACCGGGCACCGGCGGGCCTGCGCGCCGCCCGGTGGCGGATCGGCCCGCGCGCGGGTGCGGGCGTCCTGCTCGTGGCGCTCGTCGTCGTCGCCGGGCTGGGCCTGCTCGCGTGGCGGGCGTGGCCGGGCGGGGACGCGCCCCTGGGCGACGCCGTCCCCACCCGGACCGCACCCGCCGCGGACCCGGCCACCGCCCCGGCTGCGGACCCCACCGCCGCGCCGGCACCGGCCGGGACCGCGGCCGCCGCCCCCGCCGGCCGGGTCGTCGTGCACGTCGCGGGCCGCGTGCTGGTCCCCGGCGTGGTCGTGCTGCCCGCGGGCAGCCGCGTCGCCGACGCGCTCGCGGCCGCCGGCGGTGCCGCCGCCGACGCCGACCTGGACGCGGTGAACCTCGCCCGCCCGCTCGTCGACGGCGAGCAGGTGCTCGTGCCCGCTCCCGGCCAGGCGCCCGCACCCGCGGCCGCCGCCGCACCGGGCGTCGCACCGGGCGCCGTGCCGGGCGCGGACGCCCCGCTGGACCTCAACACCGCCAGCGCGCAGCAGCTGGACGCGCTGCCCGGCGTCGGTGAGGTGCTGGCGGGCCGCATCGTCGCCTGGCGCGAGCAGAACGGCCGCTTCACCGACGTCGAGGAGCTCGGCGAGGTGCAGGGCATCGGCCCCAAGGTGCTGGCGGACCTGCGCGAGCGGGTGCGCGTGTGAGGGCGACCCCACCGGCGGCGACCCCGGCGACCGCCCCGGGGGTCCGCGGGCCCGGGGTCGACGAGCCGCGGCCGGCGGCCCCGCTGGACCTGCGGCTGGTCGCGGCCGCGCTCGGCGCCTGGGCGTGCGCGGGTACCGCCGTCGCGCACCCGCGCGGGGCGCGGGCAGCCCTCGTCGTGGTGGTCCTGCTCGTCGTCCTCGCCACCGTCGCCCTGGTGCGCCGCCGCGGGGCGCCGGAGCTTCCCGTGCCGGCGCTGCTCGTGCCCGCGCTGCTGGTGCTGGTCGCCTGCGCGCTCGTCCTCGTCGCCGTCGTGCTGCAGCAGGCGCGCACGTCCTCCGGTGCGCTGGCGCAGTGGGCCGGGCAGCGGGCGAGCGTGTCCGCGACCGCCCGCGCCACCTCCGACCCCCGCCCGGTCGCCGCCCAGCGCCCCGGTGCCGCGGACCGGGTCGTCGTCGAGGTGGAGCTGCAGCAGGTCCGGGTGCGCGGGCGGGTGCTCGCCGTGGCCGCGCCGGCGACCGTCTTCGCCGACGCCGACGCCGACGCCGACGCCGGTGCCGACGCCGGTGCCGACGCCGGTGCCGACGGCTGGTCGGCCGTGCGGCTCGGGCAGCGCGTGCAGCTGAGCGGCCGGCTGGCGCCCGCGCGGGCGGGGCAGCGGGCGGTCGCCGTCGTGACCGCCGACGGCGGGGTGCGGGTCCTCGAGGAGCCGGCCGCGCTGCTGCGCGCCGCGGACCGGCTGCGCGGCGGCCTGCACACCGCCGCCGCGGACCTGCCGGCCGACGCCCGGGGCCTGCTGCCCGGGCTCGTCGTGGGCGACACCTCCGCGCTGCCCGCGGACCTGGAGGAGGACATGCGGGCGGTGGGCCTGGCCCACCTGACCGCCGTCAGCGGCTCGAACACCACGCTCGTCGCGGGTGCCCTCGTCCTCGCCGCCTCGTGGGCGGGGCTCGGCCTGCGTGCGCGGGTGCTGGTGGCCGCGGCCGGGCTGGCCGGGTTCGTGGTGCTGGTGCGCCCGGAGCCGAGCGTGCTGCGCGCCGCCGTCATGGGCTGCGTCGGCCTGGTGGGCGTCGCCGCGGGGCGCCCCACCCGCGGGGTGCCGGTGCTGGCGGCGGCGGTGCTCGTGCTGCTCGTGGCCGACCCGTGGCTGGCCCGCGAACCCGGTCTCGCGCTGTCCGTGCTCGCCACCGCGGGGTTGCTGCTGCTCGCGCGGCCCCTGGCGCGCCGGCTGGAGGGCGCCGGCGTGCCGCGGGTGCTGGCCCTGGCCCTGGCCGTCCCCGCCGCCGCGCAGGCGGTCTGCGGTCCCGTGCTGGTCCTGCTGCGGCCGGAGGTCAACCCGCTGTCGGTGCCGGTCAACGTCGTCGCGGCCCCGGCGGTGGCGCCGGCCACGGTGCTCGGGCTGGCCACGACGCTGCTGGCCCCGCTGTGGCCGGGCGGTGCGGCGCTGCTGGCGTGGCCGGCGGGCCTGCCGGCCTGGTGGATCGCGCTCGTCGCCCGGGCCGCTGCCACCCTGCCGACGGCCCTCGCCGTGCCCGCGGGGGCCGCCGGTGCGCTCGTGGTGGCCGTCGCGACGGTGCTGCTCGCGCTCGCCGCGGCCGCCGCCGGCCGGCGGCCCGCCGACCGGAGGTCCGGCCGGCGCCGGTGGAGCGCCGCCGCGCTCGTGCTGGTCCTGGTGGCCGTCCTGCTGGTGCGCTGCACTCCCCGCTGGGGCGGTCCGTCCGGTCCGTGGCCACCCGCGGACTGGCGGGTCGTCGGCTGCGACGTCGGCCAGGGCGACGCGCTCGTCCTGCGCTCGGGGCCCGCCTCGGCGCTCCTCGTCGACGCGGGCCCGGACGCCGAGCTCGTCGACGGCTGCCTGGACCGGCTGGGGGTGCGGCGGCTGGACGCGGTCGTGCTGACCCACTTCCACGCCGACCACGTCGACGGCCTGCCCGGTGCGCTGCGCGGGCGCGCGGTGGGCGAGGTCCTCGTCTCCCCGCTCGCGGTGCGGCCGGCCGCCGACCGGGTCGCCGCGGTCGCCGCCGCGGCCGGAGCCCCGGTGCGGGCCATCGCGGCGGGCGAGTCCGGGCGCGCGGGGGAGGTGTCCTGGACGGTGCTCGCCCCGCGCCCGGGCGTGGCCGGCACCCGCGAGCCGGACTCCTCGCAGGTCAACGACTCCAGCGTGGTCCTGCTGGCCGACGTCGCCGGGGTGCGGGTGCTGCTGCCCGGGGACCTCGAGCGCGAGGGGCAGCAGCGCCTGCTGGCCACGGCCGGCCGCTGGCCCGGCGGCCCGCTCGTCGACGTCCTCAAGGTCGCCCACCACGGCTCGGCCTCGCAGGAGGCGGCGCTGCACCGGCGGGTGCGCGCCCGGGTGGCGCTCGTGCAGGTCGGCGCCGTCAACGACTACGGGCACCCGGCACCGGCCGTGCTCGCGCTGCTGGCCGGCACCGGTGCGCGGGTGCTGCGCACCGACACCGGCGGTGACGTGGCCGTCGCGGGCACCCCGCAGCGGCTGCGCACCCTGGAGCGCGGCTCCGACCCGGCCCAGGCCGAGCGCCGCGCCCGCTACTCCGAGGGGTGAGGGGCCGGCGGGTGCTCGTGCCCGGCGCCCTCGTCGGCGTGCCCGTCGGTGTGCCCGTCGGTGTGCCCGTCGGCGTGCCCGCCCGGCGCGTGCCGGTGCGGGAGGGTCGTCAGCGGCCTGCCGTCCGGCGGCACGTCGCCGACGGGGATCCAGCCCGTCGCCGGTCCCTCGGTGCCGTCGGCGCCGACGCCGCTGACCGAGACCAGCAGCTGCGAGGAGGTGAACAGCAGCCCCGCGTCGCGCTCGGCGGCGTGCCGCTCGGGCGCGGAGGTGCCGGCCGCGGCGGTCACCCGCAGAGAGGTGTCCTCGGTGGTCCGCTGCGGCGCCGAGCCCGCGGGCACCCCCTCGGCGCTGGCGTAGCGCACGGCGTAGGAGACCGCGCCCGGCACCGGCGACCAGCGCAGCTGCCAGTCCACGCTCCAGCGCACCACCGGCGCGCCCTGCGGCCCGCTGCCGCTCTCGCGGCTCTCCACCGTCGCCACCCCCAGGTCTCCAGGGGCCTGCGCGGGCGCGGCGGGTGCAGCCTGCGCGGCCGCCGCGGCGGGGGTGCTCGCCGGGGGAGCGGGCGGGGTGGACCCGGCGGTGGTGCAGCCGGCGCTCAGCGCGGCGGCCAGCAGCACCACCGCCGCGGTGCCCGTCCTCACCGCTCGGCCCTCACCACTCGACGGGGCCGAACACCGCGTCGTTGGCGTAGACGGTGCGGTCCGGCACGACCTGCCCCACCGCCAGCTCGCTGCCGACGACGAGGCTGCGCTCGCCGACCACCGCGCCGTTGCGCACCAGCGAGCGGAAGACCACCGACTCGTCCTCCAGGACCACGTCGTTGCCGATCGTCGTGGGCGCGGCGACCCCGGTCGTCGGGTCGACCGCCGGGCGCCCGCCGCCGTGGACGACGACCCGCTGGCCGTAGGTGACCCGGTTGCCGATCGACAGGTCCGACCCCTCCAGGGCGTGGAAGATCGTGCCGTTGCCCATGCTGCGCACCGTGCCCACCGAGAACGGCCCGCCCTCGTCGGCGCGCAGGGAGATGCGCGAGCCCATCCGCTGCGAGAGCGAGCGCAGGTCGTCCTCGAAGCAGACGTCGCCGATGACCCGGTTGCGGAAGCCGGGATCGCGCACCTCCGGGCCCGTGCACAGCGCGGACTCCACCGCGGGCGCGTCGCGGGAGGCGTCGAAGACGTTGCCGCCGGGGTCGACGTTGATGCCCCGCACCGCGTCCGGCTCCTCGGCCGCCAGGCGCGCGTACTCGCGGGCCAGGCCGACGTTGACCTCCACGACCGCGGCGTTGAACAACCGGTCGGCCTCCACCAGCGGGCGGACCTTGCCCAGCGCCGGGTCGTCGGCCTCGGCCTGCGTGCGCACGTCCTTGCCGGGCAGGACCAGGGTGCCGCTGCGCAGCACCACGCCCGGTCCCACCCGGCTGAGGGCGGACAGGCCGGTGTCGCGCTCCAGCACCGCCCCGTCGACGAGCGCGCCGAAGCTGACGAAGACCCCGGAGTCCTCCGGGGCCGCCTCCCCGACGCCGATGCGCGCCGGACCCCGCACGGCCGAGCCGTGGGCCAGGATGACCCGCTCGCCGGTGCGCACGCCGTCGGTGGGGCGCAGCCCCGCCGCGGCCAGCGCCCGCTCCTCGGCTCCCCGGCGGTGCACGAGGGCCTCCACGCGCACGGAGTCCTGCACGTTGGACTCCGCGCCGATCCCGATGCCCGCGCGCCGGCCGGAGAGCAGCTGCGCGAAGGGACCCACGTAGACCCGTTCCGCCAGGTCCACCGATCCCGGGTGGCGCACCTGCGCCGTCGGGTCGACGAAGGAGGCCTCCTCGACGGGAACCCCGACCGCGGCCCCGTCCGGTGCCCGCTCCACCGCCCGCGCGGGCGCCACCAGGGCCGTCGCCGTCAGGCACGCCACGAGCACCGATCCGTTCACCAGCGCACGCCCCCGGCGCCGTCCACGTCCTCGAACCGCCACGTCGAGCCCCGTCCTCGCAGAGGTGCGGCGTCCCGCGTCCGCCACCGCACTGTGGAGTTCCTGTGTAGCAGGGAGTGAGCGGCGGGGTGAACCCCGTGCGCGTCCCCGCGGCGCGGGGGGCCGAGGACGAGGGGCGGGGGCTGTGCCACCGTGTCGCGGTGCGGCACGCCGGCCGCCCGCCCGACTGGAGGTCCCCCGGTGAACCCGGCTCCCGCCCGCCCGCCCGCCGAGCCCGCTCCCGCCGCGCCGCCGGTGCTGCTGCGCCGCGTCCGCCGCGAGGGCCGGGTGTGCGACGTGCTGCTGGCCGGGGGCCGGGTGCGCGCGCTCGGGCAGGACCTGCGCGCCGGGGCGCCCGGGCTGGACCCCGGCGCGCTGGCGGGGGCCGAGGTCGTGGACGCCGACGGCGCCGTGCTGCTGCCCGGGCTCGTCGACAGCCACGTCCACCTCACCCAGTGGGCCGCGGCCCGCCGCCGCATCGACGTCCTCGCCGCCGCCTCGCCCGCCGAGGTCGCCGACCTCCTCGCGGCCCGGGCGCCCGCCGGCGACGACCTCGTCGTCGGCCACGGCTTCCGCGACGCGCTGTGGAGCGAGCCCCCGCACCGCGACGTCCTCGACGCCCGCTTCGGGCAGCGGCCCGTGCTCGTCGTCAGCGCCGACCTGCACGCGGCCTGGGTGAACTCCGCCGCCGCCCGCCGCTTCGGCGTCCCGCCCGAGCAGGCCCCCGACGGGCTGCTGCGGGAGGCGGCGGCCATGCAGCTGGCGGCCGCCGCCGCCGACGTCGGCGCCGAGACCGGTGACCGCTGGGTCGCCGAGGCCACGCGGGCGGCCGCCGCGCGCGGGGTCACCGGCATCGTGGACCTGGAGTACGCGCCGCTGGGCACCTGGGCGCGGCGCGCGGCGGCCGGGCTGCACCCGGCGCTGCGGGTGTCCGCCGGGGTGTGGCCGGACTGGCTGGAGGAGGCGCTCGATGCCGGGCTGCGCACCGGTGACGCGGTGCCCGGGGCGGGGGAGCGGGTGCGCGTCGGCCCGGTCAAGCTCGTCGTCGACGGCTCGCTGGGCACCCGCACCGCCTACTGCCGCCACGTCTACCCCGAGGGCGGGCACGGGGTGCTGCGCCTCCCGCCCGAGCAGCTGGAGCCGGTGCTGCGCCGCGCGACCTCGCACGGGCTGCAGGTGGCCGTGCACGCCATCGGGGACGCGGCCGTGGCGGTCGCCCTCGACGGCTTCGCCGCCGTCGGCTGCACGGGCAGCATCGAGCACGCCCAGCAGGTCGCCCCCGCCGACATCGCCCGCTTCGCCGCCCTCGACGTGGTCGCCAGCATCCAGCCGCGGCACGTCGTCGACGACCGCGACGTCCTCGAGGTGCACTGGGCGGACGGCGCCGAGGACGCCTACCCCTACGCCTCGCTGCACGCCGCGGGCGCGCGGCTGCGGCTGGGTTCCGACGCGCCGGTGGCGGCGCTGGACCCGTGGGACGCGATCGCCAGCGCCGTGCACCGCAGCGTCGACGAGCGGCCCGCCTGGCGGCCGCAGGAGCAGCTGCCGCTGGAGGTCGCGCTGCCGGCCGCCTGCGCCGGGCGCACCGGCGTGCGCGTCGGCGACGACGCCGACGTCGTGCTCGTCGAGGACGAGCCGGCCGCCGTCCTGGCCCGCGGCGGAGCGGACGCGCTGCGGCGCACCGGCGTGCTGGCCACCCTCGTCGGCGGGGAGTTCACCTTCCGCTCGGGGCTGTGACGCGCGGGGGACGTGCCGCGCAGCTGCCGGGACGTGTCGCCACCGCGTGGCACGCTGGCCCCGTGCCCGCCAAGACCGCCCGCTCCACCGCCAAGGCCCCCGCGAAGGTCCCGGCCAAGGGGGCGGCCGGCGCGCGGACGGTGCCGGCGCACGACGTGGCGCCGGCCCCGGTCGTGCTGCTCGCGGGCTCGGAGGAGCACCTGGCCGACCGGGCGTCCACCGCGCTGCTGGCCCGCATGCGCGAGCTCGACCCCGCCTTCGAGCGCACCGACGTCGCCGCGGCCGGCTACCAGAAGGGCCAGCTGGCCACGTGGACGTCCCCGTCGCTGTTCGACGAGCGCTCCCTCGTCGTCGTCGACTGCGTCGACGCGGCCACGGAGGCCTTCGTCGAGGACGTCCTGGAGTACCTGCCGGCACCGCTGGAGTCGGTCGTGCTCGTCCTGCGCCACCGGGGCGGTCCACGGGCGAAGAAGGTCCTCGACGCCGCCCGCGCGGCGCCCGGCGCGGTGGAGGTGTCCTGCCAGCCGCTCAAGCGCGACCAGGACAAGGTCGACCTCGTCCTCTCCGACGTGCGCCGCGCCCGCCGCCGCATCGACGTGGAGGCAGCCCGCGCGCTCGTGGCCGCCCTGGGCAGCGACCTGGGGGAGCTGGCCGCCGCCGTGGACCAGCTGGTCGGCGACACCGACGGCACCATCACCGAGGCCGACGTGCACCGCTACCACGGGGGCCGGCGCGAGGCGACGGGCTTCGAGGTCGCCGACGCCGCGGTCGAGGGCCGCACCGGCCAGGCGCTGGTCCTCGTGCGGCACGCCTTCGCCACCGGGGTGCCCCCGGTCGTCGTCGTCGCCGCGCTCGCCTCCCGGCTGCGGCAGCTGGCGAAGGTGGCGGCCGCCGGCCGCGGCCGCTCGGCGGACGTGGCGCGCGAGCTGGGGATGGCGCCGTGGCTGGTCGACCGGGCCCGCCGGGAGCTGCAGCACCTGGAGCCCGAGCCGCTGGCGGAGGCCATCCTCGCCGTGGCCGCCGCCGACCACGCCGTCAAGGGCGGTGGCCAGGACGCCCAGCACGCCCTGGAGCGGGCCGTCCGCGTCATCGCCGAGGCGCACGGCCGCTAGGGGAGAGGTCCCGGCCGCCGGGGACGACGAAGGCCGGCCCCCCGGTGGGGAGCCGGCCCTCGACGGGTCGTGCGGTGCGGCTCAGGCCTTGGCAGCGGCCTTCGCGATGGCCGACTTGCGGTTGGCGGCCTGGTTCTTGTGGATGACGCCCTTGCTCACGGCCTTGTCGAGCTTCTTGCTCGCGTGCGCCAGAGCGGCCTGGGCCTTCTCGGCGTCGCCGGCCGCGAGGGCCTCGCGGAACGAGCGGACCGCGGTGCGCAGCTCCGACTTGACGGCCTTGTTGCGCAGGCGCGCCTTCTCGTTGGTGAGGATGCGCTTCTTCTGCGACTTGATGTTCGCCACGTGCTCCGTCTTCCTGTCGATCGTGTGTTCAGCGTCAGAGGGCGGTCGCTCCACCGGGGACTCCGGCGTGGGGACACCGGGAGGGACGGCGGGTGACCGTGACCTCCGCACGGAGCGAAGGCGTCCTCCAGACTAGCAGCGCCCGGGGGACGTCCTCGACACCAGCGGACGTCCCGGGATGCGGGTGCCCGGTGCGCGTGGTGCGCTCTTCGTCGTCGATCGACGACGTGGGAGGACGAGATGGGACTGCTGGACCGGCTGCTGGGACGACGCGGTGGGGACGAGCGCGGGCAGCGCCACCGCGACGCGGCGCACGAGGCCCCCTACCCCGTCGACCACCGCCCCCCGGCGCCGCCGCAGCGCCCGGACCCGGCCGGCGCGCCCCGCGACGCCGACGAGGCCGCCGTCGCCCGGTACCGCTACATGCTGCGCACGGCCCCGCCCGAGCAGGTCGAGGAGGCGCACGCCGAGGCGTTCGCCAAGCTCACCCCCGAGCAGCGCCGCCAGGTGCTGCAGCAGCTGTCCGCGGTCGTGCCCGCCTCGGAGCAGCGCGGCGAGGACCCGCGCTCGCTGGCCCGCACCGCCACCCGCGCGGAGATGCGCCAGCCCGGCACCCTCGTCCAGGTCTTCAACAGCGGCCCCGGCTACGGGCCCGGCGGCGGCTACGGGCCCGGTGGCGGCTACGGGCCCGGTGGCGGCTACGGGCGCGGCTTCGGCGGTGGCGGCTTCGGCATGGGCGGCATGGGCGGCATGGGGCTGGGCGGCACGCTGCTGACCAGCGTCGCCGGCGCCTTCATCGGCACGGCCATCGCCGACGCGCTCATCCCCGACGACTTCGGCAACGAGCACTGGGGCGACGACCAGGCCTACGAGGCCGGTGAGCAGCAGGGCTACGAGGAGGGCTACGACGCCGGCTCCGACGGCGGCGACGCGGGTGGCGCCGGCGCCGAGCAGGGCGTGGACACCCAGGACGTGGGCTACGACGGCGGCGGGTACGACGGCGGGTACGACGCCGGGGGCTTCGACGACGGCGGGTTCGGCGGTGGGTTCGACGGCGGTGGGTTCGACGGCGGCTTCGACGGCGGAGACCTCGACGTCTGAGGGTCCGCGCCGGTGACCGCCCGCCACTCCACCGCCGAGGGCCCGCTGTGGCGCGAGGCGCCGCTGCGCAGCGCGGCCGTCGTCATCGTCGTCGCCGCGCTCATGGGTGCGCTGTTCGCCTCCCTCTACCTCGACGCCCTCGGCCGGCCGACGGCCCGGGCGCTGGCCGTCGGGGTCGTCGGCCCCGGCGCGCAGTCGAACGCGTACCTGCGCGCGCTCGACGAAGCCACCTCCCACGGCCTCGTCGTCACCGAGTTCACCTCCGTGGCCGAGGCCGAGCGCGCCGTGGCGCTGCAGGAGCAGTACGCCGTCGTGCAGGTCCAGGCCGGCGGCTCGGTGGTGCTGGGGACCTCCAGCGCGTCCGGCAGCTCGGTGGCGCGGGTGCTGGCGCAGGCCTCGGCGCAGGCGCAGGAGCGCACCGGCACCCGGCTGACCACCCGCGACCTGCACCCGCTGCCGGCCGCCGACCCCTCGGGGCTGTCCGCGTTCTACGTGACGATCGCCGCGACGATCGTCGGCTTCGTCGGGGCCTTCCAGCTGCGGGTCAACGCCAAGCCGCTGTCGCTGACCGCGTGGCTGGTGTGCACGGCGGCGCTCGCCGCGCTGGGCGGGCTGGCGATCGTGGCGGCCACCGTCGGGCTGCTGGACCTGCCGCTGCCGTTCCTGGAGACCTGGTGGGCCCTCGGCCTGCAGATGGTGACGGCCGCCTCCTTCGCGGCCACGATGAGCGTGCTCATCGGCCGCTGGGCGCTGCTGCCGACGTGGGCGCTGTTCATCCTGCTGGGCAACACCTCCTCCGGCGGGGCGGTCTCACCCGCGCTGCTGCCGCAGCCGTTCGGCTTCCTGCACCACTGGCTGCCCTCGGGGGCGACGGTGTCGGCGCTGCGCGCGGCGGCGTACTTCCCCGAGACCGAGCGGTGGGGGCCGCGGCTGGTGCTGCTCGGCTGGGCGGTGCTGACCGTGGTGGCGCTGGTGCTGGTGTGCCGGTGGAAGCGGACGAGCCCGGCCGCCGCCTAGGCCGCCGGGTCAGCCGCCGGGTCAGCCGCCGGGTCAGGGCGCCGCGGTGCGCCGGCGCC
>NZ_JBJLSF010000113.1:0-13562 GCF_050871885.1 Kineococcus aridisoli
CCCGACCGCTCCTGGCGGTCGGGGCCTTCGACGTGCGCGCACCCGCGGGTGCGCACCGGACCTCAGTCGAGGTAGTCGCGCAGCACCTGCGAGCGCGAGGGGTGGCGCAGCTTGGACATCGTCTTGGACTCGATCTGCCGGATCCGCTCGCGCGTGACCCCGTACACCTTGCCGATCTCGTCGAGGGTCTTCGGCTGGCCGTCGGTCAGCCCGAAGCGCATCGAGACCACCCCCGCCTCGCGCTCGGAGAGGGTGTCCAGCACCGAGTGCAGCTGCTCCTGCAGCAGCGTGAAGCTCACCGCGTCCGCGGGCACGACGGCCTCGGAGTCCTCGATGAGGTCACCGAACTCGCTGTCGCCGTCCTCGCCCAGCGGGGTGTGCAGCGAGATCGGCTCGCGGCCGTACTTCTGGACCTCGACGACCTTCTCCGGGGTCATGTCGAGCTCCTTGGCGAGCTCCTCCGGAGTGGGCTCGCGGCCCAGGTCCTGCAGCATCTGCCGCTGGACGCGGGCGAGCTTGTTGATGACCTCGACCATGTGCACCGGGATGCGGATGGTGCGGGCCTGGTCGGCCATGGCGCGCGTGATCGCCTGGCGGATCCACCACGTGGCGTAGGTCGAGAACTTGTAGCCCTTGGTGTAGTCGAACTTCTCCACCGCGCGGATCAGACCCAGGTTGCCCTCCTGGATCAGGTCCAGGAAGAGCATGCCGCGGCCGGTGTAGCGCTTGGCCAGCGAGACCACCAGGCGCAGGTTGGCCTCGAGCAGGTGGTTCTTGGCCCGCCGGCCGTCCTCGCTGATCCACCACAGCTCGCGCTTGAGGATCGGGTCCATGTCCTCGCCGGAGTGCAGCTTCTCCTCGGCGAACAGGCCGGCCTCGATGCGCTTGGCGAGCTCGACCTCCTGCTCGGCGTTGAGGAGGGCGACCTTGCCGATCTGCTTGAGGTAGTCCTTGACCGGGTCGGCGGTGGCGCCGGCGGTGGCGACCTGCTGCGCCGGGGCGTCGTCGTCGTCGTCGGTCAGCACGAAGCCGCCGGTCGTCTTCTTCGCGCCGGGGGCGTCCGAGCTCTCCTCGGCCGCGTCGTCGCCGACGAGCAGGTCCTCGTCCTTGATCTCCTCGGCGAGGTCCTCGGTCAGCGGCTCCTCGGCGCCCTCCTCGCCCTTGCCGCCGGCCTTGGCGGCCGTCTTCGCCGCGGGCTTGGCGGCGGCGGACTTGGCGGTCTTGGCGGCGGGCTTGGCGGTCTTGGCCGCGGTCTTGGCCGGCGCGGGGGCCTCCCCGTCGACCGGGGCGGCGGCGCGCTTGGCGGCCGGACGGGCCGTCTTGGTGGCCGTGGCCGTGGACGTGGCGCGGCGGGTCGACGCGGCGGCCACCGCGCGCTTGGGCGCGGCCTCCGGCACCTTGACCGTGACACCGGCGTCGTCGAGGGCGCGCAGCACGGCCTTCATGCGCTGCACGGGCAGCTGGGCGTCTTCGCACGCGACGCGCAGCGCCTGGGCGTCGACGTATCCGTGAGTGGTCCCGTGCTGCAGGAGCTCCTGGAACGGAGCGGAAGCGAACTCTGGCGGGAGCGGCCGGGAGGTCGGTACCGACGACACGGACTGCCTTTCGTCGTGGGCGGAACGAGGCTGCACGGGCAGCAGCCGACAACGTCAACACCGGCGGACGCTGCTGCATGCCCGCAGAGGACGACAAACGCCGATTGTGTCACGAACACCGGCCTGCCGGTGCACCTCACCGCGTCGCGACCCCCCGGGCGGCCCATCGCCGGTTCCCGGCGGCGTGCGGGGGAAGCGCTTGCCGAGCTGCTCAGTCCTCCGGCTTGACGGCCAGCACCGGGCACGGCGCGTCGAGCAGGATGCGCTGCGCGCTGGCGCCCAGGATGAGCTTGCCGACCGGGGTCCGCCGGCGCAGGCCGATGACGATGAGCGAGGCCCCGGACTCCTCGGCGGCCGTGATGAGGTCGTCGGCCGGGTCCTCGCTGTCGGGCACGTCGCGCACCTCGTGGCCCAGCCCCGCGGCGGACAGCTGCCCGCGCACCTCCTCGTGCACGGCCTCCAGCTGCTTGGCCTCCTCGGCGTCGGCCTCGCGACCGGGGCGGCGGCTGTGCACGACCACGAGCGGGACGCCCAGCCGGACGGCGGCCTCCCCGGCGCGCTGCAGGGCAGCCCGGCCCTCGGGGTTGGCCACGTACCCGACGACGATCCCCATCGTTCACCCTCCCGACAGCGTGCACGGACGGGCGTGACCGTACTACGGCGGCTGCCCGTGCGCCCTCACCGCCCGCGCGCGGGCAGCCCCGCGCCCACCGCCTGCAGCACCAGCCGTGCCAGGCGGTGGGCGGCGTCGCGCTCCACGGCCAGCTGGGCGCAGCCGCCCGCGCGCAACCCGTCGCCGGCCGACCAGTGCAGCCAGGCGGCCACCGCCCACGCACCGGCGGCCACCCGGCCCTCGGCGTGGCGGGCGACGTCCACGGCCAGCGACGCCGCCAGCGCGGCGCGGCGGGCGTCGACCTCCTGCACCGCCGCGCCCACCAGCTGCGCGCTCGCCCCCGCGCCGGCCAGCAGCAGCGCCCGGGCGCGCTCGGTGCGGGGTCCGCTGCCCGCGCTCAGCAGCACCGCGTCGCGCAGCGCCACGTCCTCGAAGGCGGCCAGCGCCCGCCCGCACCAGGCGGCCGGCGGCACGGCGCTGGAGCGGCCGGCCAGCCGTGCCCGCACCTCGGCCTCCCACGCCTCCACCACGGCGGCGCGGCGCGACGGCGTCCACGGCTGGGCGGCGGCCACCCGCAGCGCGCGGTGCGCCTGCCGGCGCAGCGCCGGTGCCACCGGCTCGTCCGCGGGCAGCGCCGCCGAGCGTTCGGGCGCGGCCGTCAGGCCCAGGCCGACCGCCTCGGCCTCGACGCGGGCGGCACCGGGCGAGGCCAGCGCCCGCCCCGCCGGCGGGCAGCAGCCCTCGTCGGTGCAGCGCAGCGAGCGCCAGCGCCCGCGCGCCACGAGCAGCACGTCCGCCACCCGGCCGCCGGCGGCCGCCAGCGCGGCGCCGGCCGCAGCGAGCGCGGACACCGCCGCGGCGGCCGGCAGCAGCTCACCGCCACCGGTGCCGTCGTCGTCGCGGTCCCCGCCGCAGCCGTCGTCGTAGCAGACGAGCACGACCTGCCGGAGGGGGCCACCGCTGCCGCGCCGCAGGGTGTCCAGCGCCGCGGCCACGACCTGCTCGGCCCGGCGCCGCACCTCGCGCGCCGCCCCGGCCGCCTCCGCCGGGTCGACCCGGTCGCCCCGGTCGGGTGCGGGCAGGTCCACGCGCACCACGGCCCCCACCCGGGAGCGCCCCGCGGCGCCGACGGGGCTGGAGAGCTCGACGAGGACCAGGCTGGCGCGCGGGTGGAAGCCCATGCGGTACGGCAGGACCGCGAGCAGCTCGTCGGGGCCGCCGAGGACCAGCGGAGCGCAGGAGGGGGTCGGTGGGGTCATGCCCGCCAGCGTCGGCGCGCGGGCGGGCGCCGGCGGCGCCGTCCACGACCACCGGCGGGCGCTCAGCCCTGCGCGGGGCTGTGCAGACGGCGGTGCGGCGCCACCGCCGCCCGCACCTCGGGCGCGACCGGCGCGACCGGCACCGCCGGGCGGGAGGCGGCGCGCCAGGCGGCGTAGTCCTCGGTGGCCACCAGCAGCGAACCGGCCACCCAGGCGGCCACGACGCCGTCGTCGAGCAGGCCCAGCAGCGGCAGCAGCGCCTCGGGTGCCGCGTCGAGGGGCGAGAGCAGGTAGGCCAGGCCCACCGCCGACCAGGCCAGCCGACGGCGGCCGGGCCCGCGGTAGCCGCCGGCGATGCTGTCGCGGGTCATCGCAGGCAGCGAGCCCACCCGGGCGGCCAGGCCGGGGGTGCCGGGCGGGGTGCCCTCGCGCAGGGTCCGCCACACCAGGCGCAGGGCGCCGGCGCGACGGGCGGAGGAGGGGTGCGCAGGCTTCACGGGGCGGCTCCGGTCGACGGCGGCGGGGTCCACCGGTGCAACACCCCGGCGACCCGCCGCGTTCCGCGTCGCGGCCGCTCCCGCGGCGACCGGTCCCGGGGGCTCAGTCCTCGGCGCCGCGCGGGGGGAAGGCGACCTCGGCCTGCTTGGCGATGCGCCGGAAGGTCATCGCGTCCATGCCGGCGCCCACGACGCCGCCCACCAGGGGCAGCGAGCGCGTGGGCAGCCGCAGCAGGCCGGTGGCGCCGAAGCGGGCCAGCAGGCGGAAGCCGACGCCCTTGTTGACGAGCATGAGCACCGAGGGGGGCAGGCGCTTGGTGAAGAGCTTGGCCACGTGCCCGCGCACGGACGGCAGCGAGGGCAGGCCCACGGACTTCAGCACGTCGGTGGCGTCGGTGCCCACCAGGGTCAGCAGGACGGCCGAGCGCACCTCCGGCCGGGTGCTGTCGTAGCCGCGCAGCTCGGCGACGGCGGCGACGGTGCGGGTGGCGAGCACGTAGAAGCCGAGGACGTTGGCGGGCAGCGACACGGCCAGGGTCAGCAGGCCGCCGACACCGGTGGCGAAGCCGTTGGCCGCGGCCAGGCGGGTCTGGCTGCGCACGACGGCGTGCACGGCCGACTCGGTCGTCGGGTGCTCGGCGCGGGCGGCGCGGGCGACCTCGGCGGCGCTGTCGAAGGGGCCCTTGCCGTCGATGCCCACGGCCAGCAGCCGCTGGACCAGCTGCGAGGCGCGGGAGTCGTCCGGCACGGGGGTCGCGTCGGCGGAGGTCTTCTCGAGGTCGGGGGTGCGTTCAGCCACGCGGGAACGCTAACCGCCCTCGGCGCCACCCGCCCGCCGGCGCCCGCCCGGGCCTCGACGCGCGGACCTCGACGCGCGGACCCCAGCGCGTGGGCCTCGGCGGGTGGACGTCAGCGGGCGGGGTCCTGCTCGCTGAGGAAGGCGGCCACCTCGGCCACGCCGGACTCCACGTAGCGGCGGCGCGCCCACGGCCGGGGCAGGCGGTGCTCGGCGCCGAGCGGGGGGCGGTCGGCCTGCGGCAGCAGCCAGGGGCTGGCCGCGCGGCGCAGCGCGCGGCGGTCGTTGACGAAGGCGACCACGAACACGGCGAGCAGGCAGATCTCCAGGAAGGTGGACATGCTTCCTTCTCGGCAGCGGCGGCCCGCGACTTCACCCCCGGTTCCCCGGACCGCCGCCGCGCCCTCGGGGCGGCGGTCCGGGCCCCGGGCTGGTTGGATCCACGGGTGCCCGCCGGACCCCGCTCCCCCGCCGCCCGCCCCGCCGGCCCCCGCCGGGCCCGCGGCGCCGAGCCGGTGGAGGGCGAGGCGCTCATCACGACCGGCACCGCCCGCCTGGAGCGCGACCGCGACGACCCCGACGGCTGGACGGTGCTCGTCAACGGGGTGCCGAGCTCCTACGTCGACCTGGCCGATCCCACGCGGCTCGTCTTCGAGTACCAGCAGTGGACCGCCGCCGTCATCGACGCGGTCTGCCCGCCGGGACCGCTGCGGGCGGTGCACCTGGGCGGCGCCGGTTGCGCCTTCCCGCGCTACCTGGCCGCCACCCGGCCCTCCTCGCGGCAGCTGGTGCTGGAGGTCGACGAGCGGCTCGTCGAGCTCGTGCGCCGCAGCTTCGGCGCGACCGGCGCCGCCGGCTTCAAGCTCAAGGTGGCCGATGCGCGCGAAGGGCTGGCGGCGGTGCCGGAGAGCACCCAGGACGTCGTCGTGCGCGACGCCTTCCGCGGCGACCAGGTCCCCGCGCACCTGGTGACCGAGGAGTTCCTGCGCGACGTCGACCGCGTCCTGGCCCCGGGCGGGCTGTGGGTGGCCAACCTCGCCGACCGCCCGCCGATGCCGCACTCGCGCGCGGAGCTGGCGACGGCGGCGGCGGTGTTCGCGCACGTGGCGGTGCTCGCCGAGCCGGGGGTCTTCCGAGGTCGCCGCTACGGCAACGCCCTCGTGGTGGCCTCGCAGGAGGAGCTGCCGGAGCAGGCGCTGGTGCGGGCCCTCGGCGGCGGGGCGGCACCGGCCCGCTTCGTGGCCGGCGAGCGGGCGCGGCACTTCTGCGCGGGTGCGACCGTTGTCACCGACGCGGGCCTGGCCGCCGCGGCCGGGACGAGCGCCTCCCCGACCGCGGCCGGGGCCCGACCAGACCAGCCGCCGAGCTCTCCGGAGGAACCCGACGCATGAGCCCCGCACTGCAGGCCGCGAGCACCCTGACCGCGACGGCGGCCGGCGGAGGCGGTGGGACGGGCGGGCTGACGGGGTTCGTGCTCGACACCGTCGAAGCCCTCGGCGCGCCGGGCGTGGGCGCCCTGAGCTTCCTGGAGGTCGTCTTCCCGCCGATCCCCAGCGAGGTCGTCCTGCCGCTGGCGGGCTACCAGGTCCAGCAGGGCCGCCTCGGCCTGCTCGCCGTCGTCGGGATGTCGCTCCTCGGCGCCCTGCTGGGCTCGCTCGTCCTGTACTGGGTGGGCCGCGTCATCGGCCTCGGGCGCGCCGCGCGCATCGCCGACCGCGTGCCGCTCATGGACGCCTCGGACGTCACGAAGTCGGCGGAGTGGTTCAGCCGCCACGAGGGCGTGGCGGTCTTCACCGGCCGCTTCGTGCCCGGGGTGCGCAGCCTCATCTCGCTGCCCGCCGGTGCCGCCCGGATGTCGTTGTGGAAGTTCTCGCTGCTGACGGCGCTGGGCAGCGGGCTGTGGAACGGCCTGCTCATCGGCCTGGGCATGGCGCTGGGCACGCAGTACCAGCTGGTGGAGGAGTACGGCCACTACCTCGACTACGCCTTCTACGCAGCCATCGCCGCGGTCCTGGTGTGGGCGGTCGCCCGGCGGGTGCGCTCGCGCCGCTCCGGACCGGGCGGCGGGAGCGCACCCGCCGACGCCGACGCGGACGTGCGCGGGCACCGCGCGGAGCGCTGAGCCCGCCGCCGGGACCGGTGCGGCGCGAGGGTCCCGACGGCGGCGCGCTCGGCCCGTGCGCTCAGCCGCGGGTCTCGGACCCGTCGCCGCTCCACTCCACGTGGAAGTTCCCCTCGCGGTCGACGCGCTTGTAGGTGTGCGCGCCGAACAGGTCGCGCAGCCCCTGGATCAGCGCCGCGGAGGAGCGCTCGCGGCGCAGGCCGTCGTAGTAGGCCAGCGCGGAGGAGAAGCCCGGCGCGGGGATGCCGGCCTGCACCGAGTGCGCCACCACGCGCCGCCAGGCCTCCTGGCCCGTGGCGACCGCGTCCGCGAAGTAGGGGTCGAGCAGCAGCGAGGGCAGGTCGGGCTGCTGGGCGTAGGCGTCCTTGATCCGGTCCAGGAACTTGGCGCGGATGATGCAGCCGCCGCGCCAGATCGTCGCCATCGCGCCCGGGTCGATGCCCCAGCCGTACTCCGCGGACCCGGCCTTGATCATGTCGAAGCCCTGCGCGTAGGCGACGACCTTGGAGGCGTACAGCGCCGCGCGCACGTCGTCGACGAAGGCGTCGGCGTCCGCGGCCTCGACGAAGCCCCCGGCGCCCTCGGCGCCCTCCGAGCGGTCCTGGCCGATGCCCCCGCCCGGGCCCGGCAGCACGCCCTGGGCGGCCCGGCGCTGCTCGGCGTGCCCGGACAGCGCCCGGGCGAAGACGGCCTCGGCGATGCCGGAGACGGGGGTGCCCAGGTCGAGGGCGGTCTGCACCGTCCAGCGGCCGGTGCCCTTCTGCTCGGCCTCGTCGAGGATGACGTCCACGAGCGGCACGCCGGCCTGCGTGGGGTCCTCCTTGTGCAGCACCCGCGCGGTGATCTCGATGAGGAAGCTCTCCAGGTCCCCGGAGTTCCAGGACTCGAAGACGGCGGCGAGCTGGGCGGGGGTGCGGCCCAGGCCGTGGCGCAGCAGGTCGTAGGCCTCGGCGATGAGCTGCATGTCGGCGTACTCGATGCCGTTGTGCACCATCTTCACGAAGTGCCCGGCGCCGTCGGGGCCGACGTGCACCGCGCACGGGGTGCCGTCGACGGAGACGGCGATGTCCTCCAGGATCGGCCCGAGCGTGGCGTAGGCGTGCTCGGAGCCGCCCAGCATGATCGAGGGGCCCAGCAGCGCGCCCTCCTCGCCGCCGGAGACGCCGACGCCGGCGAAGTGGACGCCCCGCTCGCGCAGCGCGGCCTCGCGGCGGCGGGTGTCGGCGAAGTGGGCGTTGCCGCCGTCGACGAGGATGTCGCCCTCGGACAGCAGCGGGGCCAGCTCGTCGATGACGGCGTCGGTGGGCCCACCGGCCTTGACCATGATGACGATCGTGCGCGGGGAGCTCAGGGAGTCGACGAACTCCTGCGCGGAGTAGCCGGGCACGAAGGTGCCCTCGTGGCCGAACTCCTCGATCAGCGCCTTCGTCTTCGCGTCGGTGCGGTTGTGGACCGCGGTCACGTAGCCGTGGCGGGCGATGTTGCGGGCGAGGTTGCGGCCCATCGTCGCCAGGCCGGTCACCCCGATCTGCGCCTTCTGCGTCTCAGTCACCCGGGCGATCCTGCCCTGCGGACCCCCGCCGGGGACAGACCACCCCGGTGACGAAGTGCTCTCAGCCCTCCCGGCCGGCTGTGAGGCGCCCGCCGGCGCCGGGCCGGCGGGCCCGCGGCAGCACGACGCCCTCGGCCGCCAGCAGGGCGCGGGTCTGGCGCCGGCTGACGAGGATGCCGACGACGCCGACGAGCCACAGCGGCAGCTGGACGGCGAAGGCGACCTGGAAGGCGTGCAGGGAGTACGTCTGCGGCGTCCCGGCGCCCTGCAGGTCCAGCAGCAGCCCCACGGCCAGGACGAGCAGGATCGTGGCGGTGAAGCCCATGACGTTCGTCAGGCCGGTGGCCCCGCCCAGGCGGTGCGCCGGGTTGGACGTGCGGGCGTAGTCGAAGCCGATCATCGAACCGGGCACCCCGGCGGCGATGACGACGACGAGCGCGGCCAGCAGCGCCAGCGGCGCCCGCCCGGGCCAGACCAGCACGAGGCACCACACGAGCACCTGGGACCCGACGATGCCGAGCACCAGCCAGGAGCGCCGGAAGGGGTGGCGGGCGGTGAAGGCGCCGAACAGCGGCCCGGTGCCCGCGGCCACGACGGTGTAGAGGGTCAGCAGCGCGCCGGCGGTGGAGGTGCTCAGCTGCTGGCCGGAGACGAGGAAGGGGTAGCCCCACAGCGTGGCGAAGGCGTTGCCGGAGAACGGCGTGGCCCAGTGCGACCACAGGCCCAGCCGGGTGCCGGGGTGGCGCAGCGAGGCGCGCAGGTCGGCGCCGACCTGGCGCAGCGGCCTGGCCGAGCGGGGGTCGGGCGCCCCGGGCGGCACGTCGCGCAGGACGAGGACGGCCAGCGCGCTCGCCAGCAGGGTGAAGGCGGCGACGCCGGCGTAGGCGGGCGTCCAGCCGGGGCCGTGCAGCAGCGCCACGAGCGGCACGAAGCTGAAGACCTGGCCCAGCTGGCCGAAGAGCCCGACGAGCTGGGTCGTCACGGGCACCCGCTGCGGCGGGAACCAGTTGGTGACCACCCGCAGGACGCTGACGAAGGTGGCGGCGTCGCCGGCGCCGACGAGGACGCGGGCCAGCACGGCCTGCCAGGTCTGGGTGCTCAGGGCGAGCAGCAGCTGCCCGGCGCCCATCGCGGCGGCGCCCGCGACGACCAGGCGCTTGGGGCCCCAGCGGTCGACGAGGACCCCGACCGGCACCTGCAGCAGCGCGTAGACGAGGAACTGCAGGACGGCGAAGCTGGACAGGGTCCCCGCGCCGATGCCGTAGCGGTGCTGGGCCTCCAGGCCCGCGGCGGCCAGCGAGGTGCGGTTGAGGACGGTGACGACGTAGGCGAGGGCGCCGACGGAGAAGACGAGCCAGGCGCCGCGGACGGCGGGGGTGCGCCTCACCGGCGCACCGCCCGCAGCCGGTCGGCGGCGGCGCGCACGTGCGAGCGCACGAGGTCCAGCCACGCCTGCGGGTCGTCGCCGAGCAGCAGCTCGCGCAGGCGGCGGTGGTCGACGAGCGCGACGGTCACCCGCTCCGCCGAGCCGTGCACGTTGGCCACCCCCATGCGCATCTGCCGGTCGCGCAGGGAGTCGTAGAGGGCGGTGAGGACGGCGTTGCCGGCGGCGCCGACGACGGTGGCGTGGAAGGCGCGGTCGGCGGTGGCGAACGCCCAGGTGTCCCCGTCGGCGGCGGCGGCCTCCATGCGCTGCAGCCAGGGCTCCAGCTCGGCGGCCAGCTGCGCGCGGTGCGGCCAGGCGCGGGCGGCGGTGTGGACCTCGACGAGCTCGCGGGCCTCGAGGACGTCCTCGACCTCGGTGGGCGAGACGGGGACGACGAGGGCGCCGCGCTTGGGGATGAGGTGGACCAGCCCCTCGGCCTGCAGCCGGAGCAGCCCCTCGCGCACGGGCGTGCGGGAGACGCCGACCGCACCGGCGATCTCGCCCTCGGTCAGCAGCTGCCCGCCGGGCAGGGACCGGTCGAGGATGCCGGTCTTGACGTGGGCGTAGACCCGGTCGGCCGCGGCGCGCGGCACCTCATCGGTATCCATGATGCATCTATGCTATCCGGCACTGCCGGGCGGCGGCCGGCGGGCCGGCCCGGTCGGGCGGGCGCTCAGCCCAGCGCGGCGGCGGCGGTGCGCAGGTCGGCCACGAGCCCCGCGTAGGCGGCGTCGCGGTCCTCCTCGGGGGTGCGCAGGACCGCCGAGGGGTGGATGGTCCCCAGGAAGGTCTTCTCCCCGCGCGAGGTCTGCTGCACGATCAGCTGACCGCGGTGCTTGGTCACCCGGAAGTCCTTCGGCAGCAGCGCCTTGGCCGCCGTCGCCCCCAGGCACACGACGACCTCGGGGTCCACCCGCGCCAGTTCGGCCGCCAGCCACGGCCGGCAGGCGGTGATGTGCCCGACGTCGGGGCTGGCGTGCACGCGCCGGCTGCCGGGCGCGCTCTGGGTGAAGCGGAAGTGCTTGACGGCGTTGGTGACGTACGTCGTCCCCACGTCGATGCCCGCCTCGGCGACGGCCTTCTGCAGCAGCCGCCCGGCCGGGCCGACGAAGGGGACCCCGCGCCGGTCCTCCTGGTCGCCGGGCTGCTCGCCCACCAGGGCGATGCGGGCGTCGACGGCGCCGGCGGAGAAGACGACCTGCGTGGCCGGTTCCCACAGCTCGCAGCCGCGGCAGGAGGGGGCGGCGGCGCGCAGCGCCTCGACGTCGGCCCCCTCAGGGACCCACTGCTGCGCACCGGGACGGTCGACCTTGGAGACGGGCACCCGGACATCGTGGTCCGGGCCCGGCGCGTCGGCGACCGCAGCGGCTCAGCCGCCGGCGGAGGGCCCCGTCGGCAGGTCGTTGAGGACGGCCAGGGTCGCGCTCGCGCGGCGCACCGACTCCCCCGCCCGCTGCGGGTGGTCCACGAGGACGTCGTCGAGGAAGCCGTAGCGGCGCACCAGCGTCGCGGTCGCCGACGTGCGCGGGCCCAGCCGCAGGTGCGACCACCAGTCGGCGATGTCGCCCCACCCCGGCGCCGACAGCGAGCCGCCGAACTGCTGCACCGACAGCCCGGCGCAGAGGTTGGCGAAGGCGAGGCGGTCGGCCAGCGGCCAGCCGGAGAGGGTGCCGGTGAGGAACCCGGCGCCGAAGACGTCACCGGCACCGGTGGCGTCCAGCGCCTCCAGCCGCAGCCCCTCGACCTGCGCCGACTCCCCCGTGCTCTGGTCGACGGCCACCGCCCCGTCGGCGCCGCGGGTGACGACGGCGACGGGGACCCGCTCGGCGAGCGCGGCCACGGCCTCCTCCGCCGAGCCGGTGCGCGTGTAGCGCATCGCCTCCACGTGGTTGGGCAGGAAGGCGTGGCAGTGCTCCAGGCCGGAGAGGACGTCGGGGTTCCACTGCGTGGAGGAGTCCCAGCCGACGTCGGCGAAGACGAGCGAGCCCTGCGCCTCGGCGCGCAGGACCCACGGCTGCGGCTCGGCGGCCAGGTGGACCAGGCACGAGCGCGAGCGCGGGACCTCGTCGGGTTCGGCGACGGGCGCCGGGTGCTCGTGGGTCACCATCGCCCGGTCGCCGCCGTAGGCCAGCGAGACGGTCACCGGCGAGTGCCAGTCGGGGGCGCGGTAGGAGGTGGACAGGTCCACGCCCTCCTGCTCGCCGAGGGTCTGCCAGCAGAACTGCCCGTAGGAGTCGGTGCTGAAGGCCGCCGACAGGGAGGTGCGCAGCCCCAGCCGCGCCGCGGCGACCGCCATGTTGGCGATGCCGCCGGGGCACGAGCCCATGCCCGAGGTCCACACCTCGGTGCCCAGCCGGGGTTCGTCGTCGAGGCCGGTGAAGACGATGTCGAGGAAGACGGTGCCGCGCACGTGGACGTCGAAGGTGGGCTCGGTGGGCTCGTCGGGGCGGGGGGCGGGAGTCTCGGGCACCCCCCGATGCTGGGTGACCACCGCCCGCCTGCGCCACCCCCGCGCGGGCCGGTCCCCGGCGGGGTGCCGGTCGCACCCCGGGACCGGGGGGTGCAGCATGGCCCGGGGCGACCGCCCCGGAAGTCCACCCGTTCGGAGGACCGCACGATGGAGTACCGGACCCTCGGGAGCAGCGGCACGTCCGTCTCCTCCCTCACCCTCGGCACGATGACGTTCGGCAGCGAGACCGACCGCGACGGCTCCTTCGAGCAGCTCGACGTCTTCCTGGAGGCCGGCGGCACCCTCGTCGACACCGCCGACGTCTACTCCGGCGGCGTGTCGGAGGAGATCGTCGGCGCGTGGCTGGCCGCGCGCCCGGCGGAGGTGACCGAGCGCGTCGTGCTGGCGACGAAGGGGCGCTTCCCGACCTCGGGGGAACCCAACGGCGTCGGGTTGTCCCGCCGGCACCTGACCCGCGCCCTGGACGCCTCGCTGCGCCGGCTGGGCGTGGAGGCCGTCGACCTGTACCAGGTGCACGCCTGGGACCCGTGGACCCCGCTCGAGGAGACGCTGTCGACCCTCGACGCGTTCGTGCGCGCCGGGAAGGTGCACAACGTGGGGTTGTCCAACTTCACCGGCTGGCAGCTGCAGAAGGCCGTCGACGTCGCCGCCGCGGAGGGGCTGGCACCGCCGGTGACGCTGCAGCCGCAGTACAACCTGCTGGTGCGCGAGATCGAGTGGGAGATCGTGCCGGCCGCCGAGGAGAACGGCCTGGGTCTGCTGCCGTGGTCGCCGCTGGGCGGCGGCTGGCTGTCGGGCAAGTACACCCGCGACACCGCCCCGACCGGCGCGACCCGGCTGGGTGAGAACCCCGAGCGCGGGGTGGAGGCGTACGCGCGGCGCAACGCCCAGCAGCGCACCTGGGCGGTGCTGGACGCGGTGCAGTCGATCGCCGAGCAGCGCGGGGCGAGCATGGCGCAGGTCGCGCTGGCCTGGTTGCTCGCGCAGCCGGCCGTCTCCTCGGTCATCCTCGGCGCACGCACCACCGAGCAGCTGCGCGACAACCTCGGCTCGGCGGACCTGGAGCTGGAGGCCGCCGAGCTCGCCGCCCTCGACGAGGCCAGCGACCCCGAACCCGCCGACTACCCCTACGGCGGACCGGGTTCGCAGCAGCGCTCCCGCAAGCTCACCGGGGGCCGCTGACCGGGACCGGACGCGCCGAGGGCGCCCGCCCGGGGAGGTCCTCCCCGGGC
>NZ_JBJLSF010000114.1:0-13526 GCF_050871885.1 Kineococcus aridisoli
GCCGCGTCCGCGGACGCGGCGCGGCCACCCGGGCGAGCGGGGTCAGCCCTCCGGCGTGCCGGTCTGCTCACCGACGGGGGCGGGCTGCGCCTCGGCCTTGGGGACGTAGACGTAGCCCACTTCCTGCGCGCTGGGGTTCCCCTGCGTGTCGTAGGCCCGGACGGCGGCGCGCGTGCTCCACCGGGACGTGACCGGGATCTCGAAGCTCCACCGCCCGTCGGCGTCGGCGGTGGTCGTCGTGCGGCGCCAGGAGTTGATCGGGTCGAGCACCACCGTCGCCCCCGGGGCGGCCGTGCCGGTCAGGGTGTAGGTGGTGACGCCGGGAGCCGCGTGGATGCCGTGGCCCTGGTCCAGCCCGTCGAGGGTCGGGACCTGGACCGCGGCCGAGGTCACCTGCAGCTGGCCGGTACCGGCCCCGACGTTGAGGCACCCGTTCGGCGTGGCCCGGTTGACGATGTAGACGTACTCACCGGAGGCGAGGCCTTCGTCGATGAACTCGCCGTCGGCCAGCTCACCGTCGGGGATCGTGAGGCGCTGACCGGTGTACGTCACGCCGTCGGACTCCATCGTCATGCCGCCCTCGACCGGCTCCGCACTCGCCCCGCGGCGGAAGCGGTCGATGACGAGGTCGTCAGCGGGGACGCCGTCCAGCTCGAACCGCAGCGTGGCGCTGCCGGACGCCGGCCCCTGCTGCGCCAAGCTCGCCTGCAGCTTCTGCACCATCGAAGGAGCGGCCGTGAACTCCATGGTCGCCGGGTCCGCCGCCACCCCGTCGTCCGCGGAGACCGCGGTGAAGGTGACCGCGTAGCGGGTGCCGGGGACGAGGTCGGCGCGCGGCACGACGTCGATCGAGGAACCTGAGACCTGGACGTCGGCGTCGACCTCCAGGCCGCCCTCGACGGTCCGCAACGTGGCGGTGGAGCTCGACGACAGGCTCTCGTCGAAACCGGCCTGGAGCGTCTGGTTGGCGGCGACCACGACGGGGCTGACCTGCGACGGCCACCAGCGGTCGGCGACGACCCGGGGACCCTGCGCGCTGACGGGCGCCGGCTCGGTGGTCCGCGGCCCGCACAGGTCCGGGACGGCCGGCTCCTCGCCGGGGCTGGTCGGCGTCGTGCTCACCGGCGGGTTCGACGGGACGGTCGGCGTGGTGGGGACGACGGGCGCCACGGGGGCCGGCGCGGTCGGGACCGGGGTGGGCGTCGCCACCACGGTGGGTGGCGCAGCGGGCACGGGAACCCCGGAGGAGGTGGAGATCGCCTCGACGAGCGCGGGCGGCACCGCGCTGGCGCCGCCGATGACGGTGACGTCCTTCAGCGTGCCGGCGTGCTCGGCGAGGAAACCACGGGTGCCGGAGCCGAGGTCGGTGGCGCTGTTGGTGAGCAGCATGGGAGCGCCGCGCTTGCCGGCGGCGGGACCGGCCGTGAGGCCGTCCACGCTGGCCCCGTTGACGACGGAGACCGTCGTGGTGGAGAAGTCGGCGGCAGCGGCTTCGGCGGACTTCGCCAGCTGCGCGGCGGTGCCGCTGCGGTCAGCGCCGGCGACGCGGGTGGTGGCCGCTCCGGACACCTCGGCGGCGCGGTTGCGCACGGCCTCGGAGACGGCGTTGCCGCCGCCGACGACGACCACCTTCCCGAGCCCGCCGGCGGCCTTGAGCACCATCGTCCCCGAGGCGGTGGCGACGGCGGCCGTGGTGGCGGTCCCGGCCAGCGCGGCGGCGGTCGCGGCGGGCAGGTCACCGGAGCGGGTGAGCAGGATCGGGATGTGCGCGCGGTAGGCGACGGGGCCCGCGGCGAGCGCGTCGGCGGACAGCCCTCCACCGGCGGTGCTGCCGACGGCGAGGAACGCGCTGGCCGGGGTGCCCCCGGCGGCCTGCACGATGTTGGCGGCGGTCTCGTAGCGGTCGGCGCCCGTGATGCGCTGCGCGGTGCGGCCGGCGGTGAGCTCGGCGTAGACGGCGGGGCTGACGGCGTTCTCGCCGCCGATGACGACGACCTTCTTCGGGTTCAGCGCCTTCAGCGCCTCGACCGTGTGCGCGCTGGACTGCTTCGCGGGGGTGAGCAGGACGGGCGCGTCCTCGACACCGGCGAGGTAGGAGGCGGTGAGCGCGTCGACACCCGACTCACCGTTGGCCACGATCACCGTCGACGGCGCGCTCCAGTAGGTGCGGGCGATGAGCGCCGCCGTCTCGTAGCGGTCCGAGCCGCCGATCTGCCCGGACGCCGACCCGGTGGCCGCGGTGGCGGACCCCACCGACCCGAGAGTACCCAGACCGACGAGGACGGCGGCTGCGGCCCCGATCCCCCGGTTCTTCCAGCGCTGTGTCGTCGCCATGCGTGCTTCGCCCCCGTTGTTCCCGGCAACCATCGTGTGAGGTGCTCATCGGGCTCTCCTGCGGCGGCTTGAGGCGTGAGCGCTCGACCACGGGGTGAATCACCCGTGTGCGCCCACGTCTGCTGGATCGGCTGCACCGCGTGGGCGTCCCCGACGGGAGTGGAGGGTCGGCTCGCGCTCAGGGGCGGGACCCGACAACGCCACCGGCGCACCCGGGAGGGGCACTGCGCAGACTCGATGGGCGGCACACCTCCACGATGCGGGTCGCCGACGGTGCGGCCCGGGGGCGCGACCTCAGCCGACGACGCCCGTCACCGCCACGGGTGGGCGGTCGGCGCGGGCGCTCAGCCGCGCGCACACCGCCCCGGCGGCCGCGAGCAGGGCGACGACCGCGAAACCCCACCCCAGCGACGTGGCCGCGGCCACCGCTCCCAGCACGACGGGGCTCACGGTGGACCCGAGCGCCTTGGCGACGGACTCGGCGGCGGACACGCTGGCGCGCAGGTCGGGGTGCCAGCCGACGACGAGGGCGGGGCTGAGCGGCATGAGCATCCCCGTCACCACTCCGAAGGCCACGAGGACCGCGGTGCTCGCCCACACCGGCCCGCTCGCCACGACCGCGGCGAGCGCCAGGCACACCACCGGCAGCGCCGGGTAGGCGCGGGCGAACAGCCCCGCGGCGCCGGAGCGGCCCAGCAGGAGCTGGTTGAGGCTGCTGCCGGCGAACACGCCGGCGGGGATCATCACGGCGACCAGCACGCGCTGCCACAGCGCCGGCTGGGTCTGCTGGGAGACCACGCTCACCGCGTAGTGCGCGGCCTGGATCGCCCAGCCCACCCCGGCCGCGGCGAGCAGCAGCAGCGTCGTGCGGGGCACGAGCAGGGCCGCGTGGACCTCGCGCAGCAGCGCCCGCAACCGCGCCGCCGGCCGCACCGCCCCGCGGTGGACCGGCGCCGGCGGCACCCGGCGGGCGATGAGGGGCGCCAGCGCCAGGACGAGCACGCCGTAGCCGACGACGACCCACGACCACAGCTCCGGCTGCCCCAGCCCGGCCGCCACCGCGCCCACCGCCAGCCCCGAGGCCGCGCCCACGCTGGTGGCCGTCTGCAACCGGGAGAACCCGCGGTCGCGCCCGCCGGGGTCGTCGCGGTGCGCGTCGGCCACGATGACGGCCGCGCACAGCATGAGCGCGCTGTTGGTGATGCCGGTGAGCACCCGCGCCAGGACGATCCCCGCGAAGCCCGGTTCCAGCAGCAACGCCGCCGACAGCACGACGTTGGCCGCGACCGCCGCCGGCAGCACCCGGCGCGGGGAGAGGAGGTCGAACAGCGGGCCGAGCAGCACCGTCCCCAGCGCCGCGGCCGCCGCGTACACGCCGACGGTGACGCCGACCTGCCCGACGCTCAGGCCGATCCGGTCGCCCAGGACCACCGAGACGGGGATGAACCCCAGCTGCGACAGCGGCGTCAGCAGGACCAGCAGACCCGGCAGGACGCCGAGCCGGGAGCGGGCGGACGGCTCGGCGCGAGGGGACGGCACCCCTGGACGCTACGTGCTGACCGGCTCGCAGGCCCCCCGGTGGGGTCCCGGGCGGGTGTCGGTGGCGTGCGACACGATCCCGGCGTGACCGAGGACGACGGGACCGCGCTGGAGCCGGCCGGCTACGCCGAGCTGTTGGAGACGCTGAAGGAGCGGGTGCGCACCACCCAGGTGCGGGCGGCCCACGCCGCCAACACCGAACTGCTGCGGCTGTACTGGTCGATCGGCCGCGACATCCTCGACCGGCAGGAGCGGGCCGGCTGGGGCGCCAAGGTCGTCGACCGCCTCGCCACCGACCTGCGCGCCGCCTTTCCGCGGCTGCGCGGCTTCTCGGTGCGCAACCTGCACTACATGCGCGCAGTCACCGCAGCCTGGCCCACCGAGGCGGACTTCCTGCAGAGTCCGTCTGCAGGATTGACCTGGAGCCACATCACCACCCTGGTGACCCGTCTGGACGACCCCGCGTTGCGCACCTGGTACGCCACCGCGTCCGCCGAGCAGAGCTGGTCCCTGAAGGTGCTGGAGCACCAGATCGCCACCCGCCTTCACGAGCGCCTGGGCGCGGCACCCTCCAACTTCAGCGCCCACCTGCCGCCACCAGACTCCGACCTGGCCCAGCAGCTGACGCGCGACCCGTACGTCTTCGACCACCTCGGCTTCACCGAGCCGGTCGCCGAGCGCGAGCTGGAGCAGTCCCTCATGGACCGCCTCCAAGACACCCTCACGGCCTTCGGGCACGGGATGGCCTTCGTCGGCCGGCAGGTGCACTTCCCCGTCGACGACAGCGAGATGGTCGTCGACCTCCTGCTCTTCTCCGTCGAGCAGGTGCGCTACGTCGTCGTCGAGCTGAAGGTGGGCGCCTTCTCCCCCGCCTACACCGGCCAGCTCGGCGCATACGTGGCCCTCGTCGACGAGCGGCTGCGCCGGCCGGAGCGGCACGCCCCCACCGTCGGAATCCTCCTGTGCACCGAGGCGCCCCGCGAGCAGGCGGTGCGCTACGCCCTGACCAGCACCGCCGCCCCGGTGGCGGTGGCCGCCTACACCTACGACACGCTTCCACCGGAGGAGCAGGCCGCACTGCCGGACGCGGCAACCCTGGCCGCTGCGATCACGCCGCGGACGCCTCGGTGATCCAGGTCCACGTTCGACGGCGACGTCAGCGACCCCTTCGAGCGGTACCGGCGGACGCGGTCCCGGCAGGCGCGGGAGGATTCCACCGGCTGACGAACCTGCTCCTGGGCACCGGTGAGCGAGGGTAGAACGACTCAGGGTCACCGGTGTCCCCCGGACGCCGCAGCGCCCGCCGCCTGGGCAGCGCTCGGCGCGCGGATCGGCGGTGCAGCGGGCAGGCTCGCCGCCGTGGTCGAGCAGCGGCCGGCGCCCCCGGGCGGTCGGTGGTGCCCGATCCGGACCAGACCACCACCGCCTCCGCTCCGAAGGGGAGTCATGACGGAGATCACCGCCCACCACGGCCTCTTCAAGGACACCGACCTGCACGTCGACGACACCGGCGGCCCCGGCCGCCCCGTCGTCCTCATCCACGGCTGGCCGCTGTCCGGCGCCTCCTGGTCGCAGCAGGTGCCCGTCCTCGCCGAGGCCGGCTACCGGGTCGTCACCTACGACCGCCGCGGCTTCGGGCGCAGCGACAAGACCCGCACCGGCTACGACTACGACACCCTCACCGAGGACCTGCACGCCCTGCTCGAGGCCCTGGACCTGAACGACGTCACCCTCGTCGGCTTCTCCATGGGCGGCGGTGAGGTGGCCCGCTACTTCACCAAGTACGGCACCGAGCGGCTGCGCAGCGTCGTCTTCGCCGCCGCCGTGCCCCCGTACATGGCCCAGGGCGAGGACAACCCCGACGGCCCGCTCACCAAGGAGCAGGCCGCGCAGATGGAAGCGGCCCTCAAGGCCGACGAGGACTCCTTCTACGACGGTTTCGTCACCGACTTCTTCTCCGTCGACGGCGTCCTGAAGGTCAGCGAGGCCCAGCGCCAGGAGGCGCTCGCCCTGACGAAGCAGGCGGACAAGAAGGCGGCGCTCAAGGCCATGGCGGCGTTCGGGACCACCGACTTCCGCGCCGACCTGACCGAGGTGAGCGTCCCCACGCTCGTCCTCCACGGCGACGGCGACGGCACCGTGCCCTTCGAGGGCTCCGGCGCGCGCACGCACGCCGCGATCCCCGGCAGCCGCCTGCACGTGATCGCCGGCGGTCCGCACGGCATCAACGTCAGCCACGCCGAGGAGTTCAACCGCGTCCTGCTGGAGTTCCTGGCTTCCTGAGCGGGGAACCGGCCGGCCGGTGCCGCGGGGCACCGGCCGGTCGTCCACGCCGCGGCGCGGGTCAGGAGGGTCGGGCGGCACCCACGAAGAAGCGGTCGGTGGTGCCGCGGCGCTCCAGCTCCGCCTGCGTGGACGCGGGCGTGCTGCCCGCACCGGTGAGCAGCAGCGGCGCGGCGATGTTCGCGGCGAACGGACCCGCGGCCAGCGCGTCGGGGTAGTTCTCCCCCACCGCGAGCACGGCGGTCCTGCTCGTGCCGAAGAACCGCTGGCCCACCGCGACGGCCGTGCCGTAGCGGTCGGCGCCCTGGAGCCGCTCGAACGTCGCGCCCTGGTAGCCGGCGGCGCGGATCTGGTCCAGCACCGCGTCGGAAATCGCGCTCTGCCCGCCGAGGACGATGAACCGGCTGGGCCGCAGGGGCAGGAAGTCCTCTCCCGTCAGAGCGGCGCGCACCGGCTCGGGCAGGGACGTGCGTCCCACCAGCAGGATCGGCGCGCCCTGGCTGCCCGCCGCGGCGGCGCCGGACAGGGCGTCGGGGTAGTTCTCGCCGGTGGCGAGGAACACGGTGTCGGGGTCGTCGTAGAGGATCTCGGCGACCGTGACGGCCGTGGCGTAGCGGTCGTCGCCGTCCAGGCGCAGCACCGAGTACCCGAGCCTCTTGAGCTCCGCCTCCACCGCCGTGCTCACCGATGCGGTACCGCCGACGATGTAGACCGAGCTGGTGTCGAGGCGCTGCAACTCGGCGAGCGTGGCCTCCGGGACCGCGTAGCGACCGGTGAGCAGCACCCGGCCCTGGTCGCCCGCGGCGGCGGCGCTCGCGGCGAGGGCGTCGGGGAAGTTCTCCCCCGTCGCCAGGTACACGGGGGCGTAGGTGTTGCCCTCGAAGGCGCCGGAGACGGCCGCGGCGGTGCCGTAGCGGTCCTGGCCGGCGATGCGCTCGTCGGCGGCCTGAGCCGGCGTGGCGGTGGCGACACCGACGGCGGCGGCGAGGGTGAGGGCGAGCAGGGCGGGGCGGCGCACGGGTGTCTCCTGGGGTCGCAGTGGGGCGTCAGTGTGCCAGCGCGCGTTGCACCGCGCAGGGGATCAGGCGCTCTGCGTCCCGGAGAGCCGGTGACGGGCTCAGCCGCCCCCTCCGTGAGAGCGGAGAAGCATGGCGATGCGTAGCAGACGCCGCTACGCTTCATCGCATGAAGACCATCCCCGTCCGCGACGTGCGCAACCACTACGCGCAGATCATGCGCGAGGTGCAGCAGGGGGAGACCTTCACCGTCACCAGCGACGGGAACCCCATCGCCACCATCAGCCCCTACGTGGCTCCCGATGGCCCGCAGACATGGGTGCCCGCCGAGAGGGTCGTCGGCGCCCTCGCCCACCTGGACCTCCCCGCCGACACCGCCGCGAGGCTGCGCGCTGACCTGGACGAGCACTTCGACCCCGACGTCGAGGACCCCTTCGACCGCTACGAGCGGATGCAGGCCGCAGAGGTGCAGGAGCGCCGCGCCCCGTGACGAACCTGCTCCTGGACACCAACGCCCTCATCACCCTCGCACTGGCCCCTGCCGACACCACCTTCTCCGCCATCCAGCCCGGGGACGCCCTCGCGATCTCGATCGTGACGGAGTTCGAGGTGCGCGGCGGGCTGGCGACCGCCCCGAACGACCCGGCCCGCCAGCACACGTTCGCCTTCCTGACCAGTCGCTACGTCCCGCTTCCCCTGGACGCCACGGTGACCCCGCACTTCCACCACCTCGCCGCCAACTCCGCCGCTCTCGGGCAGAGGCCGCGCAAGCGGATCGCCGACCTGATGATCGCGGCGACGGCCCTGGCGCACGGAGCAACCCTGGTCACGGACGACCAAGGCCTCATCCGGGTCGCCGCCGGCCTGCTGCCGGTGCGGTCCCTCAGCTGATCGAGCCCACCGCTCGGGAGGACCGGACACCCGCCGTCAGTCGACGTGCAGGTACCCGCCGAACGTCGCCGCCGCCTTGTCGGTCACCATCGCGTTCCCGCCGAAGACGAAACCGGTCGAGAGCGGCTTGGCGGTGTTGAGCTTGTCCAGCGCGCCCTTCGCCTCGGGGTTGAGGTCGGCGCCGCCGGTGAGCAGCAGCGGCCCGCCGATGGTGCCCATCGCGGCCGAGGCCACGAGCGCGTCCGGCCAGTTCTCCCCCGTCGCCACGCCGACGGAACGGGTGGGCGTGCCGGCGGTGGTGGCGAAGCGCTCCGCGACCAGGCGCGCGGTGGCGAACCGGTCGGCGCCGACGACCTTGCGCGCGGCGATGCCGGTGGCGTCGGCCAGCGAGGAGGCCGCCGCGGCGGCGGGACCGCCGACGGCCACGACACGCTCGCCCTTAGGGTCGTTCTTCGCCAGGTACTGCGCGGTCGCGGGCGCCAGCGCGGCGCCGTCGGTGAGCAGCACCACGCCGCCGGTGCGGGCGGCCAGCGCGGAGACGGCCAGGCCGTCGGGGAAGTTCGTGCCGCTGGCCAGGTACACGGGCGCGGTGGTCGTCGTCGGCACGACGGCGGTCACCTCGTCGGCGATCGCGGCGGCCGTGGAGAACCGGTCGTCGCCGGCGATGCGCTTGACCTCGAACGTGGCCGACAGCTCGGTGAGCGAGGTGTACGCCGGGGTGGAGACGACCCCGGTGCCGCCCAGCACGTAGACCGTGCCGCCGGGGGCCAGGACACGCTTGACCTCCTCCGCGACGCTCTTGGTGAGCACGTCGGTGTCGGTGAGCAGCAGCGGCGCGGAGACCGCCGAGGCCAGCCGGGCCCCGGCGAGGGCGTCGGCGTACCGGGAGGCCGCGGAGACCACGACCGCACCCGCGGACCCCGTCGTCGGGTACATCGCCTTCGAGGCGGTGATCGCGGTGCTGATGCGGTCCGCACCGGCGAACCGGTAGCCCTTGGCGTCGAACACGGGCTTCTTCACGGTCGCGTACGGGGTGACGGCCGTGGTGGCCGCCGAGGGGGTGCCGGGGCCGGCGACGGTAGTCGCGGCCACCGTGAACGTGTACGGGGCGCCGTTGGTGAGGCCCTTGACGGTGAGCTTCGAGGCGGTCGCCGGAGCGGTCACCGGCGCCTGCGCGACACCGTCCTTGATCGGGACGATGGAGTACCCGGTGACCGGGCCGATGCCGGTCTCCTTCGGCGCGGTCCACGTGAGGACCGCGCGGCCGTCGCCCGCGGCGGCGGTCACCGCGGTCGGGGCGGCGGCGACGGCGGCGACCACGAGGGTGACGACCTGGTCGTCGTGGCCCGTGGAGTTCTCCGCGCGGACGGTGAAGGTGGCAGGGCCCGGGGTCGTCGGGAAGCCGGAGAGAACACCGGTGACGGGATTGAGGCTCAGGCCGGCGGGCAGGGTGCCCAGCACCGACCAGGTGGGCGCCGGGGTCCCCGTCGCAGTGAAGGTGTGCGAGAACGCCGACTTCACGGCCCCCAGCGTCGGGGCCTGGGAGGTGACGCGGGGCGCGGCCGGCGCGGCGGTGTTCGTGAGCGCGCGCACGCGGTGAGCGCTCGTCTCGGCGACGTAGACCTTCCCGAGCACGTCGACCGCGATCCCGCGCGGATCGGTGAGCGTCACCGGGGCGGCCGGGGTGGCGCCGTCGGTGAGCGGCAGGGCGGCCGGGGTCGAGCCCGTGAACTGCTGGACGGTCCCGCCGGCGGGGTCGGCGACGAAGACGGTGCCGAAGCGGTCGACGGCGATGCCGGTCGGGGTGCCGGCCGCGCTGCCGATCGTCCCGAGGACGGACAGCTTCCCCGTGGCGTCGACCTTCTCCACGACGTGGTTGCCGGTGTCGGCGATGTAGACGTTGCCGGAGCCGTCGACGGCGACACCGGTGGGCCCGGACAGCGGGGAGGAGAGCGCTGGACCGGGAGCAGGGGCACCGACGTGCCCGGCGCCCGCGACGATCGACAGCTCGGCGCCCTTGACGACCTCGACCTTGTTGTTGCCGGTGTCGGCGATGTAGACGTTGCCCGCGGCGTCGACGGCGACCCCCGTGGGATCGTCCAGCGCGGAGGCGGTGGCGGGACCGTTGAGCGGCGGGGCCTCCACGCCGACCTTGCCCGCCACTACCGTGAGCGCGCCGCCCTCCAGGCCGCCATCGGCGGGGGCGGTGGCGGGCACGGCGACCTTGACGACGACGTCGTTGCCCGGGTCGGCGATGTAGACGTTGCCCGCGGCGTCGACGGCGACACCGGTGGGCGTCCTCAGCTTCTTGTCCGCCGGGATGCCCGGCAGGGGGGTGCCGTCGACGGCGATGCTGCCCGCGACGATCGTGACCTTGCCCGCGGTGTCGATCTTCTCGACGACCGAGTTGCCGGTGTCGGCGACGTAGACGTTGCCGCTCTTGTCCACCGCGACGGCCCGCGGGCCGGCCAGCTGCGCAGCGCTCGCGTCCACGCCGTGCGCGACGGGAGTGGCGCCTCCCCCGGCGAAGGCGCTCGCGCGGTAGGTGCCCGGCGCGGCAGCGGCCGAAGACGCCGTGACGACGGCCGTCGCCGGCAGCGCGGCGACCAGCAGCCACGCGGCGGCGGCGCGGGGGCGGCGGGAGCGGGCGACGGGAGCAGCAGTCACGCTTGTTCCATCGGCGTGGCTCACCAGTCCTTGAGCACTCGAAGCGCCCGCCTGGACGGTCCTCGAGTAGCCGGGCATCAAGAGCAAGGAACTCGCGTCAGGATTTCAATCAGTTGGAGCCCTTGCAGCACGAGGAGAGGGAGGCTCGGCGCCACTTGCCGAGCCTCCCTCTGATCAACCCACCGAAAGGTCGTCGCACAGACGAGTGACGACTTATAGGATGATCAAAGTCGGCCTATCGGTGAAGCCTGACTCTCGCTCAGGTGTAGATCAGAACGAGCCCGAGACAGTGTTGGCACTCGCCGGACCAGGGATGGAACCGTCCGCTGCCCGCAATTCCGGTCGCAAGGTGAAGTCGCCGGATAGGGAAGCCGGGGCCGAGGCGGCGGTAACCGTCAGAGTGTAGATGGTGTTTCCCGGGTTCAAAGAACCGGTGACGTTGACGCCACCGCCAGTCAGTGTTCCAACCTCACCCACACCGAAGGCCGTACTTCCAACGGCGTTGGTCAGAGTCGTGTTTCCACCACCGAGGATGCCGCTTGCCGCCGACCCCAATGTCGCGGGGTCGATGGCCTCGGAGAAGACGATGGTGACTGTCTCTCCGACCTCCGCAGTGCCTGCAACCCCGTTCGGGTCGGACGCCACCGTCACCGTTGCCGAGAACGTCGACACCGTCACCCGGGTGACGGCGTTCGAGGCAGCACTGGGGCCGGCGCCGTTGGTGGCCACCACCGTGTAGGTGTACGTGTCGCCGGAGGTGAGCCCGGTGACCGTAGCCGTCGTTGCGCCGGTCACCGGCACCGTCTGAGCCGGCGTACCGGACGCGGAGGATCCCGCGTACACGTTGACGGTGTATCCGGTGATCGCGCTACCACCGGTGCTGGCCGGGGCGGTCCAGGAGAGCGCCTGCGTCGTCTCGGTGGTTGTGCCGAGGGTCAGCGAAGTCGGCGCACCGGCGGGAGAGATGATCGAACCGCTGGCCGTGACGGCAGCCGAGTTCCCGGCGGTGCTGTTGGCCACGACGCTCGCCGTGTAGGCGCCCACCGGCAGGTTCGTGAAGGTTGCCGTCGTACCCGTGACCGTCTGCGGCGCCGGGAGGCTGAATCCACCCGGGCCGTTGGTCAGGGTGACCGTGTAGTCGTCGACGGCTGCACCGTTGGCCGCCGCAGCGGTCCACGACACGGCGAGCTGGCCGTCGGAGGCGCCGTTCGCGGTGGCGGCGGTCGGGGTGGCTGTGAGGCCGGTGACCCCCGTCGGCGCCTGCGCGGCGGTGGTGAACGTGAACTGGCTGGGCGTCGCCGCGTTGCGGGCGATGTCCTGCGCGGAGAAGGTCACGCGGTACTGCACGCCCGGCGCGAGGTCACTCGTCGGGTCGAGGGTGATGACGGACCCGACGACGCTCACGGAAGCGGGGATGGGCGTTCCCGGGGCGTCCACGCGCACGATGGTCGCGCTCGACCCGGAGACGCTGAGGTACTCGTCGAAGGTCGCCGTCGGCGAGAGGCCGGCCGCGATGTTCGTCCCGTTGCTCGCAGGCGTCGACGCCCGCAGCACCGGGGCGACCGTGTCGGCCGGGGCAGGCGTGGGCGTGGGTGCCGGGGCCGGGGCCGGGGCCGGGGCGGTGGTGCCGGTCGCCGTGGCGACGGCGGAGACGACACCCGTGCTCACGGCCGAGGGCCCGCCGAACACGACGGCGTTCGTGGTGAACCGGCCGGCGTTGGCCGTCAGGAAGCCCTGGGTGGCGGATCCCAGGGCGGACGGGCTCGCGGACAGCAGGAGGGGCGACTGGGTGCGGGCCAGCACAGGGCCTGCCGTGAGGGCGTCAGACAGGTCGTTGCCGCCGGCGCCGTTGACGCCGAGCGCCAGGCCGAAGCCGTTGGCGGCGAACCCGGACTGGATGGCGAACTGAGCCACGTTCACGGCGGTCTGGAAGCGGTCGTCGCCGGTCAGCCGGGTGGTCGACCCCAGCTCGGTGGCGGTCTGCGCGCTCACGGCGGAGGTGCCGCCGACCACGACGACGCGGGCACCGGTGTAGCGGGCCAGGGCCTGCCGGGTGGCCGCGGGCACGGAGTTCGGCGCGGTCAGCAGGACCGGCCACCCCTTGGCGGCGGCGACCGGGGAGATGGAGGCGGCGTCGGCCGGGCCGGAGGCGACGAAGACGGTGGTGGGCGTCGCCGACACGAGGGCGGCGAGCTTGGCCGCGGTGTCGTAGCGGTCCACGCCGTCCGCGCGGTCGACGGTGAACGTGGCGGCGAGCTGGCTCGCGACGCCGGCGCTGATGACGGACGTGCCACCGGCGAGGATCACCCGCTGGACGCCGAGGCGGGTGAGTTCCGCCCGGGTCTCCGCGGGGATCGAGTCGCGCTCGACCAGGAGGATGGGCGCGGAGTTCGCACCCGCGACGAAGGAGGACGCGAGGGCGTCGACGGTCGAGCTGCCGCTCGCAAGGACCGCGGTGCGGGTCACGCCTGCGGGGAAGGCGGAGGCGGACGCCTGGGCGGCGGTCGCGTAGCGCGACTGCCCACCGATCTGGTTGATGGTCAGGGACGGCGCCGCCTGGGCGGCGGGTGCCGTCACCGCGACGGCGCCGAGCCCGACGAGGGCGGCGATGCCTGCCCGCAGGGCGCGGGCACGTCGAGTGGATGGACGGTTCATCGGTGTGACTCCTGATCGAGCGTTCGGTGCGCGGTGGCGCCGTGCATCAGCAGAACGGGCCGGGGGCCTGCCACGGACAGGACCCGGGAACGAGAAACGGGGCCCGCGCGGTGCGCGCGGGCACCGTCTCTCAGCGGTGAC
>NZ_JBJLSF010000115.1:0-13517 GCF_050871885.1 Kineococcus aridisoli
GGGCTGAGCCCGCGGCCCCGGCGGCCGGCGGCGCCGCCCCCGCGGGCTCAGCCGTCCACGTCGGTGGACGTGCTGAGCTCGCGCCAGGTGTCGATCTCGGCCCGGTGCCCCTCCAGCACGCCCTCGAAGGCCTCCACCGCGTCGCGGCCGAGCAGCAGCAGCGCGGGCGGTGCCGGCGAGGTGACGGCCGTGACGATCGCCTGGGCGGCCTTGACCGGGTCGCCCGGCTGGTTGCCGTGGGCGGTGTCGTGCTCTTTGCGCCGCTTGCCGGCGGTGTCGGCGTAGTCGGCGATGGGCTGCGCGGACTGCGTCAGCGAGCGCCCGGCGAAGTCGGTGCGGAAACCGCCCGGCTCCACGACGACCACGGAGATGCCCAGCGGTGCCAGCTCCGTGCGCAGCGAGCCCGACAGGCCCTCCAGCGCGGCCTTGCTCGCCGCGTAGTACCCGGACCCGGGCGGGCAGATCCGCGCGCCGATCGAGGAGACGTTGACGACCGCGCCGCTGCGCCGCGCCCGCATCCCCGGCAGCACGGCCTTGACGAGGGCGACGGCGCCGAAGAAGTTCGTGGCGAACAGCCGCTGCACGTCGGCGTCGTCGCCCTCCTCGACGGCCGCGCGGTAGCCGTACCCGGCGTTGTTCACCAGGACGTCGACGGCGCCGAAGCGCTCCTCGGCCAGCCGGACCACCTCGGCGACGCGGGCGGGGTCGGTGACGTCGAGGGCCAGCGGCAGCGCGGTGCCGGGGTGCTCGCGCGCGAGGTCCTCGACGGAGGCGACGTCGCGCGCGGTGACGACGGCGTTCTCGCCGCGGTCGAGGACGGCCTGCGCCAGGGCGCGGCCGAGGCCGGTGGAGCAGCCGGTGATGAGCCAGGTGGACATGCGGGCATCCTGCCCCGCCCGGGCGCCGCCCGCCGCGCGACCCTGCGCCGCCCGCACGGCACACTCGGGCGGTGACCGCCCAAGGCCTGCTGCTCACCCTCGAACTGCTGGGCGTCTTCGCGTTCGCCCTCGACGGGGCGCTCACCGCGATGCGCGCCACCACGCTGGACCTGTTCGGCGTCGTGGCGCTGGGCGTGGTGACCGCGGTGGGCGGCGGCATCCTGCGCGACGTGCTGCTGGGCGAGCTGCCGCCGGCCTCGCTGCGCACCTGGTACTACCTGGCGACGGCCACCGCCGGGGCGCTCGTGGCGTTCGGCGCGCACCGGCTGCTGGCGCGGCTGTCGCGCCCGATCCTGCTCTTCGACACCGTGGGGCTGTCGCTGTTCTCCGTCACCGGCGCCCAGGTCGCCTACGAGGCCGGGGCCGGCGCCGGCTCGGCCGTGCTGCTGGGCGGCCTGACCGGCGTGGGCGGCGGCACCCTGCGCGACGTCCTGGTGCGCCGGGTGCCCTCGATCCTCACCGGCGGCCTGTACGCCGTGCCCGCGCTGCTGGCCGCGGCCATCGCCGTGCTCGCCCCGCTGCTGGGCGCGGCGCCGCTGGTCTCGGCCCTGGTGGGCGGGGCGGTCTGCGCGGGCCTGCGGCTGGGCGGGGTGCTGCGCGGCTGGCAGGCGCCGCGGGCCGACGTGGCGCGCGGCTCCCTCGACGAGTGAGGGGCCGGGCCCTCAGCGCAGGGCGCGCTGACCGGTCAGGAAGTCGGTGAACGCGCGCGGCTGCACGTGGACGACGATGCGCTCCACCACGCCGTCGACGTCCCAGGCGACCGCGACGTCGGGGACGTGGACCCCGTACAGCTGCAGGTCCAGGGCCACCGCCTCGCTGAGGAAGTCGCCCGGCTCGATGTCCAGGACGTGCCGGCGGTAGGCGGGATCGAGCGAGGACCACCACTCCTCGAGGGCTTCGCGTTGCATCACGACCCCTCCATCGGCGCCGGCCCGGCCCGCGTTGCGACCCGTCCCCCGACCGGCGCAACGCCCCGCCGGGGTGCGGGCGCGCCGCCGGCGGGCTAGGCAGGGGGCATGGACGCCAAGGACCTCCTGCTCGACGGCTACGGCCGCATCCAGCCCGCCGTCCACGCCGCGGTCGACGGCCTCGACGAGGACGCGCTCGCCGCCCGCCTGGACGAGGGGGCCAACTCGATCGCCTGGCTGGTCTGGCACCTGACCCGGGTGCAGGACGACCACGTCAGCGAGGTGGCCGGGTACGAGCAGACGTGGACGGCCGACGGCTGGGCCGGCCGCTGCGGGCTGCCGTTCGACGACGCCGAGACCGGCTACGGCTTCAGCGCCGAGCAGGTCGGCCGGGTGCGGCTGCCGGCGGAGCTGCTGACCGGCTACCACGACGCCGTGCACGAGCGCACGCTCGCCCACCTGGCCACCCTCACCGACGCCGACCTCGACCGCGTCGTCGACGAGCGCTGGGACCCCCCGGTCACGCTGGGGGTGCGGCTGGTGAGCGTGCTGGACGACGACCTCGAGCACGCGGGGCAGGCGGCCTTCGTGCGGGGCGTCCTGGAGCGGCGCGCAGCCGCCTGAGACGCGGCGATCCCCGCCCCGGCTGCTGCCGGGACGGGGATCGCGTGCCGGCCCGCGAGGGGGCCGGTCAGGAGTGCGTCAGAGACGGACGACGTTCGAGGCCTGGGGGCCCTTGGCGCCCTGGGTGACCTCGTACTCGACCTGGTCGTTCTCGTCCAGGCTGCGGAAGCCGTTGCCGGCGATCTGCGAGTAGTGGACGAAGACGTCCGGGCTGCCGTCGGACGGGGCGATGAAGCCGAAGCCCTTCTCGCCGTTGAACCACTTCACGGTGCCCTGAGCCATGTGGCCTCCTCGGGTAACGCTCCGAGTGACCGGAGCTTGCCGCCGAGGGTGCTGACCTGAGTGTCAGAGACGGCCCTCGAGAAGATTCCCCGGGGCGCTGAGCACTGCGAGAAACTACGACTCCGGGAACCGTAGCACGCTGGCAACCGTGCGGCAACGCCCGCCGGCTCAGCTGCTGCGCAGCTGCGAGACCAGCGGGCAGCGGAACGGGTCGCGGGCGGCCAGGCCCACCTCGTCGAGGTACGCGGCGATCGCCCGGTACGCCCCCGGCAGGGAGGTCTCGGTGTAGTCGATGCCGTGCTCGGCGCAGAAGCGGCGCACGAACGGCTGCGCGCGGCGCAGGTTCGGCCGGGGCATGCTCGGGAAGAGGTGGTGCTCCACCTGGAAGTTGAGCCCGCCCATGAAGAGGTCGACGAACCAGCCGCCGGAGATGTTGCGGGACATGAGGACCTGGCGGCGGATGAAGTCGACCTTCGCCTCGCGCGGCACGATCGGCATGCCCACGTGGTTGGGGGCGAAGGCGCCGCCCATCGACAGCCCGAAGGCGGCCATGTGGATGCCGAAGAAGGCGGCGCCGCGCGCCGGGCCCAGCAGCAGCACGAGGGATCCGGCGTAGACGGCCCAGTGCACGGCGATGAGCGAGGCGTCGACCCAGCGGCGCTTGGTGCGGCGGCCGGTCACCAGCGAGCGCACCGAGTCCACGTGCAGGTTGGCGCCGGCCAGCAGCAGCAGCGGGAAGAACCACAGGCCCTGCCGGCGGGTGGCCCAGCGCAGCAGCCCGCGGCGGGAGGCGGCGGCCTCCTCGTGGAAGGACACCACGGTGGACTCGATGTCGGTGTCGGTCCCGCGCTGGTTGGGCGCCTGGTGGTGCTTGTTGTGCTTGCCCATCCACCACCCGTAGCTCAGCCCGGTCAGCAGCGCCGCGAAGATGCGCGCGGCCCACTCGTTGCCCCGGTGCGAGGCGAAGATCTGCCGGTGCGCGCCGTCGTGGCCGAGGAAGGCGAACTGGGTGAGCACCAGGGCCAGCGGGGCGGCCAGCAGCAGCACCAGCCAGGACTCGCGCAGCAGCACGGCGCCCGCGACGACGGCGGCCAGGGCGGCGGTGGTGGCGGCGATGCGGACCCAGTAGTGACCGGTGCGCCGGGCCATGAGGCCCTCGGACTGCACCTGCTCGGTGAGCATCGCGTAGGGGGTGCTGCGACGCGGACGGCCGGGCGCAGGTGTGGTCAGGGTCACGGAGCCTCCAGGGCCTCGTCGGCGGCCCCACCGGGTGGCGGGGCCGGAGCGGTGCCCGGGGAGGGTTCCCCCGTGGGTGACACGGCGCGTGCTGCATCCAATCGCAACTGATCTCGATCAGCACAACGTCCGGAGCACCCGCCGCGTGCCCGGGCGACCGCGGCCCGCGCGCCCGCGCGACCGGGTGCCCGGGCGGCTGCGCCCGCGGGTGCCCGGACTAGTCTTCTGCGGTGCCTCTCGCCCAGACCGCGCCGGACCCCGACCCGGAGGTCGCCCGCGAGGACGCGCACGTGGGCACGCTGTACGCGCGCCTGGACGCGCTGCGCGAGCAGACCGCCCGCCAGCTCGCCGAGGTGCGGCGCACCAAGGCCACCGGCACCCACCAGAACCGCTTCGAGCGCGACGCCTTCGCCACCCTCTACGAGGACCGGCTCTCGCAGCTGTGGTCGGTGGAGAACCGGCTGTGCTTCGGCCGCCTGGACCTGCAGCCGGGCACCGAGGACCCCCGCCGCTACGTCGGCCGGCTCGGCCTGGCCGACGAGCGCGGCAACCAGCTGCTGGTGGACTGGCGCGCCCCGGCGGCGCAGGACTTCTACCAGGCCACCGCCGCCGCGCCCCGCGACGTCGTGCGCCGGCGCCACCTGCTGACCTCCGGCCGGCACGTCACCGGCGTCGACGACGAGGTCCTCGTGGCGGCCGACGGCGAGCGCACGACCGGCGACGCGGCCCTGCTGGCGGCCGTCACCGCCCCCCGCACCGGGCGCATGGGCGACATCGTGGCCACCATCCAGGCCGAGCAGGACCGCGTCATCCGCGCCTCCGAGCGCGGTGTGCTCGTCGTGCAGGGCGGCCCCGGCACGGGCAAGACCGCCGTCGCGCTGCACCGCACCGCCTACCTGCTCTACACCCACCGCGACCGGCTGGCGCGCAGCGGCGTGCTGCTGCTGGGCCCCAGCCCCGTCTTCCTGCGCTACGTCGAGCAGGTGCTGCCCGCGCTGGGCGAGACCGGCGTGGTGACGATGACGCTCGGCGAGATGTTCCCCGGCGTCGTGGCCCGCGGCCAGGACTCCCCCGCCGCCGCCCGCACCAAGGGCTCGCTGCGGATGGTCGACGTCCTCGAGGCCGCGGTCGCGGCCCGCCAGCGCGTGCCGGAGCGCGCGATCCGCTTCGACCTCGACGGCACCCGCGTGCTGCTGCGCCCGGAGGCGGTCGCCTCGGCGCGCACCCGCGCGCGGCGCACCCGCAAGCCGCACAACGCCGCCCGCGTCACCTTCGTGCGCGAGGTCCTCAACACCCTGGTGAACTCGCTGGCCCGCGCCCGCGGCGTGGACCTGGGCGAGGAGCGCGACGACCTCGTCGCCGAGCTGCGCGAGTCCCTCGACGTGCGCCGGGAGGTGAACCTGTGCTGGATGCCGCTGACGCCGCAGAAGGTCCTGGCGAGCCTCTACCGCGACCCCGCCGCCCTCGAGCGCGCCGCCCCGCAGCTGTCCCCCGAGCAGCGCCGCTCGCTGCACCGCGAGGACGCCGCGGCCTGGAGCGAGGCCGACGTGCCGCTGCTGGACGAGCTCGCCGAGCTGCTCGGGCCGCTGGAGGAGAGCGGCGGCGAGGCCCGCCGCGCCGCCGAGCGCGAGGAGCAGGTCGCCTACGCGCGCAAGGTGCTCGAGGAGTTCGAGGCCTCCGGGGTGGGCAACGACCTCGTCAGCGCCGAGCTGCTCGCCGACCGCTTCGCCACCGGCGGGCCCAGCGGCACGGTCGCCGAGCGCGCCGCCGCCGACCGCACCTGGGCCTACGGGCACGTCGTCGTCGACGAGGCCCAGGAGCTGTCGCCGATGGCGTGGCGGCTGGTGGAGCGCCGCTGCCCGTCGCGCTCGATGACGCTGGTCGGCGACGTCGCGCAGACCTCCAACCCGGCCGGCGCCCGCAGCTGGGCGCAGGCGCTCAAGCCCGTCGTCGACGACCGCTGGCGCCTGGAGGAGCTGACCGTCAACTACCGCACCCCGGCGCGCATCTCCCGGGTGGCCGCCGACGTGCTGCGCGCGGCGGGCATCGCCGCGAACCCGCCGACGCCGGTGCGCGAGGGCGAGCACGACCCGGTCGCCGTCGCGCTGGCCGGCGCCGACGACGCCGAGGGCGTGGTGCGGGTGGTGCGCCGGCGCCTGGGCGCGCTCGCCGAGGGCCGCCTGGCCGTCATCGCCGCGGACGCCGGCGGCCCGCTGGGTGCGGACGCGCTGCGGGCCGCGGTCGCGGCCGCGCTGCCCGCCGGGTCGGTGGCCGCCTCCCCCGACGACCTCGACGCCCGGGTGTCGGTGCTCGACGTCCAGCGCGCCAAGGGCCTGGAGTTCGACGTCGTCGTCCTCGTCGAGCCCGCGGCGGTGCTGCGCCGCCCGCGGGGGGCCAACGACCTCTACGTGGCGCTGACCCGGGCCACGCAGGAGCTGCACGTGCTGCACGCCGAGCCGCTGCCGGAGGGCATGGCCTCGCTGCGCGGCTGACGGGCGCCCCGCGGCCGGGGCCCGCCGGCGGGTGGCCGGGGCGGTCAGCGGGACAGGAACAGGTGCACCGCCAGGCCCAGGCCGGCGAGGGCGATCACCCCGCGCAGCGCGCCGGGGTCGACGCGGCGCACCACGACCGGGCCGACGCGGCCGCCGGCGACGCACCCGGCGCCCAGCACCAGCGCCGCCCACCAGTCGACCGGGCCCAGGACGGCGAAGCCGAGCGCGGCGACGGTGTTCGCCGCGCCGGTGAGCACGTTCTTCAGCGCGTTGGCGCGCGCCAGCGGCTGGTCGTGGACGAGCTCGGCCAGCGCCAGCATGAGCACGCCCGCGGCGGCGCCGAAGTAGCCGCCGTACACGCCGACCGCGCCGACCGCGGCGAGCACGAGGGGGTGGCGCGGTGGCAGGCGCCCGGGCCGCAGCCGCTCCAGGCGCGGGCGCAGCAGGAGCAGCAGCGCCGCGGCGGCCACGAGGAAGGGCACGACGCGCTCGAAGGCGCCCGGCGGCAGCGCGAGCAGCAGCGCGCAGCCCACCGCACCGCCCAGCGCCGCCGGCGGCAGCAGCACCCGCAGCCGGGCGCCCTGCCCGGTCAGCTCCGGGCGCGAGCCGGCGACCGTGCCCGCGCTCACGCCGAGCAGCGCGACGGTGTTCGTCACGTTCGCCGCCAGCGGGGACAGGCCGGTCAGCAGCAGCGCCGGGTACGACACCAGCGAGGCCAGGCCCGCCGTGCTGCCGACGAACCCGGCGAGCACGCCGGCCAGCAGCAGCAGCGGGACCTCGGCGAGCGGCACGAGGGGCGATCCAACCAGCCGCCGGCCGCCGGCGCGGACCCGCCCGCCGCGGGGTCGCCGCGGACCCGTCGCGGACCCGTCGCGGACCTGTCGTCGTGTCGGTGGGCTGTGCTGTCCTGTGCCCCGTGACGCACACCGCCGTGGGGACGCCGGCTCCCGCCGACAAGCCGACCGCCGCCGACATCGAGCCCCGGCTGGCCGCGCACCGGCGCGAGCTGACCGGCTACTGCTACCGCATGCTCGGCTCGGCCTTCGACGCCGAGGACGCCGTGCAGGAGACGCTGCTGCGGGCGTGGAAGGGCATCGACGGCTTCGAGGGCCGCTCGGGCCTGCGCTCGTGGCTGTACCGGATCGCCACCAACGTGTGCCTGACGATGATCGAGGGCCGGGGCCGCCGCGCGCGGCCGATGGACCTGTCGGCCTCGGCGTGGGAGCCGGTCGAGGCGTCGCTGGCCGCGCGCCGCCCCGAGGACACCTGGCTGGAGCCGATGGTCGACGAGCGGGTGCTGCCCGTCTCCGGCGACCCGGCCGACGTCGCCGTCGGCCGCGAGAGCGTCCGGCTGGCCTTCGTCGCGGCGCTGCAGCACCTGCCGCCGCGCCAGCGCGCGGTGCTCGTGCTGCGCGAGGTGCTGCGCTGGCGGGCCGAGGAGGTCGCCGACCTGCTGGAGACGAGCACGGCCTCGGTCAACAGCGCCCTGCAGCGCGCGCGGGCGACGCTGGCCACCCGCCCCGACGTGCAGGCCCCCGCCGACCTCGACGCCGACCACCGGGTGCTGCTGGAGCGCTACGTGCGCGCCTTCGAGAGCTACGACATCGACGCCTTCGTGCGGCTGCTGGCCGACGACGTCACGCAGAACATGCCGCCGTTCGAGATGTGGCTCGACGGCGCCGACGACATCGCCGCCTGGATGCTCGGCCCCGGCCACCAGTGCCGCGGCTCGCGGCTGCTGCCGCTGCGGGTCAACGGCCAGCCCGCCTTCGCGCACTGGAAGCCGGTCGGCGCCCACGGCGAGCTGGTGCCCTTCGCGATCCAGGCGCTGGAGCTGGAGGGCGGCCGCGTCAAGCGCATCACCTCCTTCCTGGACACCCGCCTGTTCGGGCTGTTCGGGCTGCCGGCGGCGCCCCCGCCCCGCTGACCGCGCGCCCCGGCGAGCGGCGCCTAGACTCCCGGCGATGCCCACGGCCCCCGCTCCGCGCACCCTGGCCGAGGACCTGCGCGCCCGCGCGGACCCCGAGCTGGAGGTGCTGCTCACCCACCGCCCCGACCTGGCGGCCCCGCTGCCGACGTCCACGACGGCGCTGGCGACGCGGGCCACCACGCGGGCCAGCACCCAGCGCGCGCTGGAGCGCCTGGACACCCCGGCGCTGCAGGTGGCCGAGGTGCTGGCGGTGCTGCCGGACCCGGTGAGCGTCACCGCGGTCTCGAAGGCGTGGGGCGCCAAGGCCGGGCCGGTCGTGGCCGAGCTGCGCCGGCGGGCGCTGGTGTGGGGCCCGGACCGGCGCGTGCACCTGGTGCAGGCGGTGCGCGAGCTGCTGGGACCGCACCCCGCGGGGCTGGGCCCGCCGCTGGCGGAGGCGCTGGGGCGCCGCTCCCCGCAGCGGCTGGCCGAGCTGCTGGAGGACCTCGGCCTGGAGGTCAGCCACGACCCCGAGGTGGCGCTGACCCGCCTGGGCGCGCACCTGGGCGAGCCCGGCCACGTCGCCGAGCTGCTCGCCGGGGCCCCCGAGGGCGCGCGGGCCGTCCTCGACAAGCTGACCTGGGGACCGCCCACGGGTGCCGTCGAGCGCGCCGACCGCCAGGTGCGCACGGCCACCGCCACGACGCCGGTGGAGTGGCTGCTGGCCCACGGCCTGCTCGCGGTCTCCGGCCCGGGCACCGTGGTGCTGCCGCGCGAGGTGGCCCTGGCGCTGCGCGGCGGGCGCGTGCACGCCGTCGCCGACCGCGAGCCGCCGCCGCTGCACCCGCGCGAGCGCCGCCACGAGCTCGTCGTCGCCGGCTCGGCCGAGGCCGCCGCGGAGGCCTGCCGGCTCGTGGAGGAGCTGGGCCGGCTGTGGGGCGAGGCCGCTCCGCCGGTGCTGCGCGCGGGCGGGCTGGGGGTGCGCGAGCTGCGCCGCACGGCCGGCGCCCTGGAGGTCGACGAGCCGACCGCGGCGCTGGTGGTCGAGACGGCCTGGGTCGCCGGCCTCGTCGCCGACGACGGCGAGGTGGAACCGCGCTGGCTGCCGACGACGGCCTTCGACCAGTGGCGCGAGGCGGAGACGGCCGAGCGCTGGCTGCAGCTGGCGAGCGGCTGGCTGAGCACGACGCGGGTGCCGGCGCTGGTGGGCAGCCGCGACGCCAAGGACGCCGTGCGCAACGCCCTGGGCCCCGACCTGGACCGCGCGTCCGCGCTCGCCGTGCGCACCGCCGTGCTCGCCGAGCTGGCGGCCGTGCCCGCCGACCACGCGGTCGCCGTCGACGACCTCGCGGCGCGGCTGCGCTGGCAGGCGCCGCGGCGCGCGACGCGGCTGCGCGACGACCTCGTCGCCTGGACCGTGCGCGACGCCTCCTGGCTGGGCGTGCTGGGCGCGGGCGCGCTGTCCCCGGCCGGGCGGGCGCTGGTGGCCGGGGACGAGGACGGCGCCGCGGACGCGCTCGCGGCCTCGCTGCCGCAGCCGGTGCACGAGGTGCTGCTGCAGGCCGACCTGACGGCCGTCGCCCCCGGCCCGCTGGAGGCGCACCTGGCGCGCCGGCTGGAGACGCTGGCCCGGGTGGAGAGCCGCGGCGGTGCGACGGTCTACCGCTTCGACACCGCCACCGTGCGCCGCGGCCTGGACGACGGGCAGACGGCCGACGAGGCGCTGGGCTTCCTGGCCGACCTGTCGGCGACGGGGGTGCCGCAGCCGCTGGAGTACCTGGTGCGCGACGTCGCCCGCCGCCACGGGCGGGTCCGCGTCGGTCGCGCCGGGGCCTACGTGCGCGCGGAGGACCCGGCGCTGCTGGCCGAGCTGCTGGCCGACAAGCGCTGCGCCCGGCTGGGGCTGCGCGCGCTGGCGCCGACGGTGCTCGCGGCCGCGGCCGACCCCGAGGAGGTGCTGGCCGCGCTGCGCGCGGCGGGCGTGGCGCCGGCGGCCGAGGGGCCGGACGGTGAGCTGCTGGTGCGCCGCGCGGGTGCGGCGCGGGCCGCCGCGCGCACCCCGCCGCGGCCGGTCACCGGTGAACCGCCGGCACCTGGTCCGGCGCTGCTGGCCGCCGCGGTGCGCTCGCTGCGCGCCGGGGACGAGGACGTCGCGCTGGCCGAGCGCCGCCGCGGCGCGCAGCCGCAGGCCCCGGCGCTGCCGGCGCTGGACCCGACGACGTCGCTGGCGCTGCTGCGCGAGGCCGTCGGGCGCCGGCGGGCCGTGTGGATCGGCTACGTCGACGCCACCGGCAGCGCCGGCCGCCACCTCGTCGAGCCGCTGGGCGTGGAGGGCGGGCGGATCAGCGCCTTCGACCGCGGCGAGGGCGCGGTGCGCTCGTTCTCGGTGCACCGGGTCACCGGTGTGGCGGACGCCGTCGGCTGAGCGGCACCCGCCGTCGTGGCGGTGGGCTAGCGTCGGGAGTCGAGACCGAGGTGCGAGGAGCAGGACGAGCATGAGCGACAGCGGTCAGGGCGGGCAGCGGTCCTGGTGGGAGAAGCCGGACGCCGACGGCCAACCGGACCCCTACCGGTCGGGCGGGCAGGAGCCGGACGGGGACGCGGGCGACCCCTACCGCGCCGGGTCCACCCCCCTGTCGGCACAGCGGTCGGCACCGGAGCCGGAGCAGCCCCGGCAGCAGACCCCGCCGGACGCGCCGACGCAGGGCCTGCCCCGCTGGGGCGACGACCCCGGCTACCCGCCGCTGCAGCAGTCCTGGCCCGGGGCGTCCTCCGCCCCGCGGCCCACCGGCGCGTCCGCGGACGACCCGGCCCGGCACGGCCGGGCCCAGCAGGACCAGACCCAGCAGTCCGGGTACGGGCAGTCCGGGTACGGGCAGTCCGGGTACGGGCAGTCCGGTCACGGGCAGTCCGGCTACGGGCAGCCGGGGCACGACCAGGGCCAGTACGGCGCAGGCCAGTACGGCCAGTCCGGCCAGTACGGGTACGGCCAGGGCCAGTACGGCGTGCAGGGCCACGAGCAGCCGCCGGTGACCGGCATGGCGCACGCGGTCCTGTGGACCGCGGTGGGCGGTCTGGTCCTGATGGGCACCGGCTTGGGCTGGATCGCGGCGATCGTCGCGCTGGCCCTGGCGCCCGGTGCGCGCCGGGAGGTCCTGGAGTCGCAGGGCACCAAGCGGGGCCTGGGCTTCCTGCTGGCGGGCAAGATCTGCGCCTGGGTGAACATCGGCCTGACCGTGCTGCTGGTCCTCGGCCTCGTCGTGCTGTTCGCGGTGATCGGCGCGGGCGGTTTCGCCGACACCTCCGGCGACGTCTACTGGGACTCCGTGAGCACGCTCACGCCGGTCCGCTGACGCGCACCGGAAGCCTGCGGCGGCGAAGGGGGTTGCACTCCAGGTGACCGACGGCCCCCTCATCGTCCAGAGCGACAAGACGCTGCTCCTCGAGGTCGACCACCCGCGCGCCCGCGCCTGCCGGGCGGCGATCGCGCCGTTCGCGGAGCTGGAGCGCGCCCCCGAGCACGTGCACACCTACCGGCTCACGCCGCTGGGCCTGTGGAACGCGCGCGCGGCCGGCCACGACGCCGAGCAGGTCGTCGACACGCTGCTGGAGTTCTCCCGCTACTCGGTGCCGCACGCGCTGCTGGTCGACGTCGCCGAGACCATGGCCCGCTACGGGCGCCTGCAGCTGGTCAACGACCCCGCGCACGGCCTCGTGCTGCACGCCGTCGACACCCCGGTGCTCGAGGAGGTGCTGCGCAGCAAGAAGGTCGCGCCGCTGCTCGGTGCGCGCGTGGCGCCCGACACCGTGCTCGTGCACCCCAGCGAGCGGGGCAACCTCAAGCAGGTGCTGCTGAAGCTGGGCTGGCCGGCGGAGGACCTCGCCGGCTACGTGGACGGCGAGGCGCACCCCATCGACCTCGCCGAGGACGGCTGGTCGCTGCGCCCGTACCAGGCCGAGGCCGTGGACGGCTTCTGGCACGGCGGTTCCGGCGTCGTCGTCCTGCCGTGCGGTGCGGGCAAGACGGTCGTGGGCGCGGGTGCGATGGCCAAGGCGCGCGCGACGACGCTCATCCTCGTGACGAACACCGTCTCCGCGCGGCAGTGGCGCGACGAGCTGCTGAAGCGCACCTCGCTGACCGAGGACGAGATCGGCGAGTACTCCGGGGCCCGCAAGGAGATCCGCCCGGTGACGATCGCGACGTACCAGGTGGTGACGACCAAGCGGAAGGGCGTCTACCCGCACCTGGAGCTGTTCGACGCCCGCGACTGGGGCCTCGTCGTCTACGACGAGGTGCACCTGCTGCCGGCGCCGATCTTCCGGATGACCGCGGACCTGCAGGCGCGCCGGCGGCTGGGGCTGACGGCCACGCTCGTGCGCGAGGACGGCCGCGAGGGCGACGTGTTCTCCCTCATCGGTCCCAAGCGCTACGACGCGCCGTGGAAGGACATCGAGGCGCAGGGCTACATCGCCCCCGCCGACTGCGTGGAGGTCCGCGTGACGCTGCCCGACGGCGAGCGCCTGGCCTACGCGACGGCCGAGGACGACGAGCGCTACCGGCTGTGCTCCACCTCCCCGGAGAAGTCGCGGGTGGTGGAGAAGCTGGTGGCCCAGCACGCGGGTGAGCCGACGCTGGTCATCGGCCAGTACATCGACCAGCTGGACGACCTGGCGCACCGCCTGGACGCGCCCGTCATCAAGGGCGACACGACGGTCAAGGAGCGCCAGCGGCTGTTCGAGGCCTTCCGCCAGGGCGAGATCACCACGCTCGTCGTGAGCAAGGTGGCCAACTTCTCCATCGACCTGCCGGAGGCCAAGGTCGCCATCCAGGTGTCGGGCTCGTTCGGCTCGCGCCAGGAGGAGGCGCAGCGCCTGGGCCGGGTGCTGCGGCCCAAGGGCGACCACGGGGCCGCGCGCTTCTACACCGTCGTCTCGCGCGACACCAAGGACCAGGACTTCGCCGCGCACCGCCAGCGCTTCCTGGCCGAGCAGGGCTACGCGTACCGCATCGTGGACGCCGACGACATCGACGGCGGCGTGCCGGACGCGGACGGGGTGCTGCCCGGCAGCTGAGGCCGCGGCACGCACGCGGACGCACCGGCGCCCGGCGGGGTCTCCCCCGCCGGGC
>NZ_JBJLSF010000116.1:0-13262 GCF_050871885.1 Kineococcus aridisoli
GGGAGCTCCCGGGGCGGCCGTCGTCGTCCGCGCCGCCACCGCGCCCCGCGGCCGCGCCGGACCCCGCCGGCCCGGCACGCCCGGACTACCCTGTCCCGGTGAGCGAGGACGCACCGCAGCTGCCCCTGCCCGAGCTGCTGGCCGCCGAGCTGCCCCCGCTCGCGGCTCCCGCCACCTTCGACGTCGACGCGCTGCACGCCTGGTTCGCGGGTGTGGACCCGGTGCGGCGCAGCCTGCGCAGCCCCGGGACGTGGCGCGCCTACGCCACCGACCTCAGCCACTTCGCGGCCTGGTGCGCCGGGCAGGACCTGCCCGCGCTGCCGGCGCAGGGCCGCACCGTCTCGGCGTACCTGAGCGCGCACGTGGAGCGGCTGTCGATCGCGACGCTGCAGCGGCGGCTGGCGGCGATCGCCGTGGCGCACGGGCTGATCGGCGTGCCCTCCCCCACCGACGGCGAGCACGTCGCGCTGGTCTGGCGCGGGCTGCGCCGCCGCCACGCCCCCGAGCGGCCCCCGCGGCGGGTGCAGGCGCTGGAGATCCGCGGGCTGGCGGCGCTCGTGGCGCCGCTGGAGGACACCGTCGTGGACCACCGCGACCGGGCGCTGCTCGTGCTCGGCTTCGCCGGTGCGCTGCGGCGCTCCGAGCTCAGCGCGCTGGACGTCGGCGACGTCGAGGTGCTCACCGACCGCCTGCGGGTGCTGGTGCGGGCGACGGGCGCGCAGGCGCAGCGTGTGGTCGACCTGCCGTGGGGCAGCCACCGCGAGACCTGCCCCGTGCGCTCGTGGCGCACGTGGCTGGCCGCGGCGCGGATCGAGGAGGGAGCGGCGTTCCGGCGCACGAGCAGGGGCGGGAGGTCGCTGCGCCCGGAGCGCCTGGGCGACCGCGGCGTGGCCGAGGTGGTCAAGCGGCGGGCGCTGGAGGCGGGGCTGGACCCCGCGACCTTCTCCGGTCACAGCCTGCGCGCCGGTTTCGTCACCACCGCGGTGCGGGCGGGGGTGCCGGGGGTGTCCATCTCGCGCCAGACCGGGCACCGCTCGGCGGCGGCGCTGGCCGCGTGCGTCCGCGAGGCCCGCCCGTTCCCGGGGAACCCCGCGGCGCACGTCGGGTTGTGACGGCCGCCGTCAGCGCCGCACCGGCTCCTCCGGCTGCAGCGCGGCGTCGGTCGCCCGGAAGTCCACCGAGCGGCCGGTGGCCCGCAGGACGACGAGGACGACCAGGCCCACGACCATCCACACCAGGCCGCCGACCTTCGCGTGGACGTCGGCGTTGACCAGGACGTACGCGATGATGGCGAACCCGACGGCGGGCACCACCAGGTGCAGCCCCCAGGTCCGCTGGCGCCGCCGCAGCAGGTGGTGCGAGACGACCGAGACGTGCAGCAGCAGGAACGAGGTCAGAGCGCCGAAGTTGCACAGCGAGGCCAGCAGGTTGATCTGCCCCACGAAGAACAGCCCGAGCAGCAGGCTGATCGCGGCGACCAGCAGGATCGCCCGCTGCGGCACCTTGCGGACCGGGTGCACGGCCCGCAGGAACTGCGGCAGCTGCCGGTCGCGGGCCATGGAGAACAGCAGCCGCGAGGTGGCCGACTGGGCCACCAGCGAGTTCGCCACGGCCGAGCCGATGGCGACGGCGAGCGCGATGACGACCTCCAGCCAGCCGCCGGCGATCGAGCGGCCGATGTCGTAGAAGGCGTTGTTGGAGGCGTCCGCGTCGGGGAAGGCGGTGATGCCGGGGACCAGCAGCGCCGCCAGCCAGGTCTGCAGGACGAAGAGCGCCGCGACGATGCACAGCGCGATCACGGTCGCCCGGCCCACGACGCGGTTGCCGCCGGTCGTCTCCTCCGACAGCGTGGAGATGGCGTCGAAGCCGAGGAAGGACAGGACCGCGACCGACAGCGCGCTGAAGACGAGCGGTGCGGAGAACTCGTCGGGGTTGTAGAACGGCTTCGCCGACCAGCTCGCCCCGCCCACGCCGTTGCTGATGGCGATGACCGCGAAGACGACGAAGACGGCGAGCACGACGAGCTGGGCGACGAGGAAGACGTTGTTGGCCCGGGCCGTGGTCTCGATGCCGCGCAGGTTGACGACCGTGTTCACCAGCACGAACGCGACGATCCACACCGGCTGCGGCACGGCCGGGAAGACGTTCGCCATCGCGTTGGCCCCGATGACGTACAGCAGCGTGGGGATCAGCAGGTAGTCCAGCAGGATGGCCCACCCGGCCAGGAAGCCGACGGGCGGGGAGATGCCGCGCCCCGCGTAGGCGTACACGGACCCGGCGACCGGGAAGGCCCGCGACATCTGCTGGTAGCTGACCGCCGTGAAGATCATGGCGACGAACCCGATGAGGTACGTGAGCGGCACCATGCCGTGCGAGGCGTCGAAGACGCCGCCGAAGATGGAGAACGGCGCGATGGGCACCATGAAGACGAGGCCGTAGACGAGCAGGTGGCGCAGCGACAGGCCGCGCTTGAGCTCCTGCCGGTACCCGTAGCGGGCGAGGTCGTCGGACATTCAGGCTCCTGGGCTCTGGGGTTCGGCGGGGGTGCCGGTGGAGGTGCCGGTGGAGGTGCCGGCGGGCGCGTCGGCGAGGAAGGCGGCGACGGTGTCCATGAACAGCTCGCGCTCCTCCACGTGCGGCATGTGGCTGGAGTCCTCGAAGCGCACCCAGCGGGCGCCGGGGATGCGCTCGACGTAGGGGGCGACGCACGCGTCGGTGGCCTCGTCGTGGCGGCCGTTGACGACGAGGGTGGGCACGGCGACGGCGGGCAGCCGGTCCTCGATCGTCCAGTCGCGCAGCGTCCCGACCACGTGGAACTCCGTCGGGCCGTTCATCGTGTGGTAGACGGTCGGGTCCTCGTCGATCCAGGCGAACGTGCGGGCCACCTCCGGGGGCATCGGCTGCACGCGGCAGACGTGGCGCGCGTAGAACTCCGCGGTGGCGGCGAGGTACTCCTGCGAGCCGGTCGTGCCGGCGGCCTCGTGCTCGTCGAGGGCGCGCCGGACGTCGGCGGGCAGCTGCTCGCGCAGCCGCCCGGCCTCGGCCACCCAGGTGCGCATCGAGGCCGGGGAGTTGGCGATGACGAGGTGGCGCAGCCCCGCGGGCCGGCGCACGGCGTGCTCGGCGGCGAGCATCCCGCCCCAGGACTGCCCCAGCAGGTCGTAGTCGTCGTCGATGCCGAGGGCGGCCAGGACGGCGTCGAGCTGGTCGAGGAAGAGCTGCGGAGTCCACGACTCGGCCGGGGCGTCCGGCAGGTGCTGCGAGCGCCCGCAGCCCAGCTGGTCGTAGTGGACGACGGGGGTGCCGCGACCGGCGAGGTCGGCGACGGCCAGGACGTAGTCCATGGTGCAGCCGGGCCCGCCGTGCAGGACGACCAGGGGGCGGGCACCGCCCAGCTCGCCGGAGGTGCGCACGGCGGTGCGGTGACCGCGGAAGTCGACGTCGAACTCGCGGACGGTCCAGGGCGGCGCGGCGTCCGGGGTCGCGGAGGCGGAGGTGGGCGGTGCGGTCATGGGGGTGCAGCGTGCCGGTGCAATGGTCAAAGGACAAGACCATTAACCAGAACGTAACGCGGGGCCGCGCGGAGCGGCCGGCGGCGGGCGGCAGGATGGCCCCGTGAGCGCGCGAGAGGTGGACCTGCCGCCCGCCCGTCCGCGCACCAGCGTGGAGGCCGTGGTGGACCGGCTCATCACGGCCATCGCCGTGCGCGACTTCGCGCCCGGCGAGCGCCTGCCGGCCCAGCGCGAGCTGGCGGCGCTGCTGGGGGTCAGCCGGCCGACGCTGCGGGCGGCGCTGGAGGAGCTGGCGCGCAGCGGGTTCGTGGCCACGCGCCGGGGACGGGCCGGCGGCACCTGGGTGCTCAACGGCCCCGACGAGGCCGCGCGGCGCGCGCAGGCGTCGGCGGTGACGCGCACGCTGCTGCCGAGCTGGTCGGAGCTGGAGGAGGCCTTCGACCTGCGCCGGCTGGTGGAGGCGACGATCGCGCGGACCGCGGCGCAGCGGCACACGGCGGCCGACGACGAGCGGTTGCGGGTGGCGCTGGCGGCCTACCGGACGGCCGGCGGGGACGCGGAGGCCTCGCGCAGCACGGACGCGGAGCTGCACGCGGCGCTCTGCGCCGCCGCGCACAACTCGCAGCTGACGGCGCTGAGCCGGCAGCTGCTGGCGAGGGTGAACCTGGGCCTGGTGTGGGAGCCGTTCACCCGGGCCGACTACGACCGGGCGCTGCCCCAGCACGTGGGCCTGGTGGAGGCGGTCCTGGCCTCCGACGCCGAGCGGGCGGCGGCGATCGCGCACGAGCACTTCGCCATCACCGAGGACCGCGTGCGGGCGGCGCTGCACGAGGTCGGGAGCTGACCGGGCCCGCGACGGCTTCGGTTGCCGCCCCCGGGCACCGGCCCTAGCGTGCCCTCAGCCCGGGCACCCGGGCCGAGGTCCCTCAAGCGATCCCGGGAGTCCCGTGCCCCGCACCGCCTCAGCCGCGCTCCTCCTCGTCCGCGGACGGGCGGCGGGTGCGGCGCTTGTGGGTGCCGTCGCAGAACGGGGCGCGGGCGCTGCGCCCGCAGCGGCACAGGGCCACCGTCCTGCGCCCGGGGTCGATCGGGCGACCGTCGCCGTCCAGCAGCAGGGCAGGTCCGCGCAGCAGCAGCGGCCCGGCGGGGCACACCGTGATGGTCACCTCCACGTCGTCGGCGGTGGCGGGGGCTTCGCGCGCGGCTGGTTCCACGCCGGGTACCTACCCAGCGGGCGACCCGCCACACCACCACCCGGGGAGGCCGCACGATGACCACCGACCTGACCACCGACCTGACCACCGACCCGACCACCGACCCGACCACCGACCCGACCACCGTCCCGACCGCGCCCGGGACCTGCGCGCTGCCGCCGCCGCGCGGGCCGCTGAGCGAGGCGCTCGGCGACGTCCTGCTCGGTGCACCCGGTGCTCCGGCGGCACCGGAGCTGCACCGGCTGGCCGCGGCCGCGTGCTCGGGCGACGTCCTCGCCGACGAGGACGTGCAGCTGTCGCTGACGCTGCTGTACGAGCTGCACTACCGCGGGATCTGCGGGGCGGCGGACGAGCTGGAGTGGGACCCGGGCCTGCTGGGGGTGCGCGCGCGGCTGGAGGCGGTGTTCGAGGCCGCGCTGCGCGAGCTGGTGGACGTGCCGGCGGTGGCGCCGCAGGAGGTCGCGCAGACGCTGTTCGCGATGGCCGCGGCCGACGGGGGCCCCGGCCTGTCCGGGCACCTGGCCCGCCGCGCCACCCTGGAGCACTACCGCGAGTTCCTCACCCACCGCTCGGTCTACCACCTCAAGGAGGCCGACCCGCACACCTGGGCGATCCCGCGGCTGGCCGGCGGCCCCAAGGCGGCGCTGGTGGAGATCCAGGCCGACGAGTACGGCGGTGGCCGCGCCGAGCGGGCGCACGCGGCGCTGTTCGCGCGCACGATGCGGGCGCTGGGCCTGGACGACACCTACGGCGCGCACCTGCCCCTGGTGCCGGCGCGCACGCTGGCGACGGTGAACGCGATGTCGCTGTTCGGGCTGCACCGGCGGTTGCGGGGGGCGATCGTGGGCCACCTGGCGATCTTCGAGATGACCTCCTCGCTGCCGAACAGGGCCTACGGCGACGGGCTGCGCCGCCTGGGCTTCGGGCGGGAGGCGACGTGGTTCTTCGACGAGCACGTCGAGGCGGACGCGGTGCACGAGCAGATCGCCGGCCGGGACCTGGCCGGCGCGCTGGTGCGGGGCGAGCCGCGGCTGGCCGGCGACGTGCTCTTCGGGGCCGCGGCGTGCCTGGCGCTGGAGGAGCTGGTGGCCGCCGACGTCCTGGACGCCTGGGGCGCGGGACGCAGCTCGCTGCTGGGCAGCGGGCAGCACACCGGGAGCTGAGCGTGCAGCGGCTGGCCGCCGAGTACGTCCTGCCGGTCCGCTGGGCGGACCGGCCCGCCGAGGAGGTCGACGAGCTCGGCCGCTACCTGCGCGAGCTGGCCGGGACCGTCGACGTCACGGTCGTCGACGGCTCGGCGGCGGCCGACTTCGCCCGGCACGCCGCGGCGTGGTCGGCGCCGGGGCTGCGGCACCTGCCGCCGGACCCCTGGCCGGGGCGCAACGGCAAGGTGCGCGGGGTGGTGACGGGGGTGCGCCGCGCCCGCCACGAGCACGTGGTGATCGCCGACGACGACGTGCGCTACCGCCCGCAGCAGCTGGCGGAGGTCGTGGCGCTGCTGGAGCGGGCGGACCTGGTGCGCCCGCAGAACGTGTTCGCGCCGCAACCGTGGCACGCGCGCTGGGACACGGCGCGCTCGCTGCTGAACCGGGCCTTCGGCGAGGACTGGCCCGGCACGTTCGGGGTGCGGCGCAGCACGTTCTGCGCCATGGGCGGCTACGACGGCGACGTCCTGTTCGAGAACCTGCAGATGGTGCGCACGGTGCGGGCCTCCGGCGGGCGCTGCACGACGGCCTGGGGCACCTACGTGCAGCGCCGCCCGCCGCAGGCGCGGCACTTCCTCGGCCAGCGGGTGCGGCAGGCCTACGACGACTTCGCCCAGCCGGGGCGCCTGCTCCTGGAGGCGTCCTGGTTGCCGGCGGCGCTGCTGGCGCTGACCCGCGGCCGGCGCGGGGCGGTGCTGGTGGCGGCGGGGCTGGCGGCCTCGGTGGTGGTGGCCGAGCGGGGCCGCCGCCGCGCCGGGGGCGCCGCGCACTACCCGGCGAGCGCCGCGCTGTGGGCGCCGGCGTGGGTGTGCGAGCGCGCGGTCTGCGTGTGGCTGGCGGTCGCCGCCCGCGCCCGGGGCGGAGTGCGCTACGCCGGCAGCCGCCAGCCGCACGCCGTCCGCGACCCGGGCGCGCGGCGGGAACCGCTCACCCCCGCGGTGCTCAGCCCCGCGGCTGGGCCGGGTTCGTCGGGTCGCCCTGCGACGGCGGGTTGATCGGCGGCGCGTTCGTGGTCGCGGGGCTCAGCGCCGGGCCGGTGGGCGCGGGCGCGTGCTCCGGCTGCGCACCGGCCGGGTTCCCGCCCGAGGGGGTGGCACCCGCGGCCAGCTCGTCGGCGCGCGCCCGCATGACGGTGAGCACGGGCTCGCGCGCGCCGTGCTGCTCCTCGTAGCTGATGAGGCCGGCCAGGGCGTCCGCGTCCAGGGTGCGGATGCGCGAGGTGAGCGAGGCCACCGGCAGGTGGTCGTAGTCGGGGATGGCGAGCTGGTCGCGCTCGGAGGTCATGGAGCTCCTCTGCGTCGGAGGCCGTCCGGCTCGGGGTTGAACCGCCTCCAACCCTAGGCGCGCACCCGAGGCGGGCAACCCGGTGCGGGGCGCGCCCGGGTCAGGCGCCTCATCGGGCGGCGGACGCCGCGACGGGCCCGCCGGCCTGCAACCAGGCGGCGAACCCGCCCTCGAGGTGGGTGGCGTCGGTGCGGCCGCCGGCCAGCAGGGCGTCGAGGGCGCGGGCCGAGCGGGTGCCGGCCGCGCAGTGCAGCACGACGCGGCCGGCGGGGACGCGGGCGGGGTCGGCGAGCAGGTCGGCCAGCGGCAGCAGCAGGGCGCCGGGGACGGCGCCGGCGGCGTGCTCGTCCGGTTCGCGCACGTCGACGAGCAGGGGCCCGGCGCCGGCGGCGCGCTCGGCGAGCAGCTCGGCGGCGGTGGTGGTGGGCAGCACCCGGGTGGACGCCGGCAGCGCGCAGGAGGGCTCCTCGCGCAGCTCGGTGACCGGGGCTCGGCGGGGGTCGGGGCGCAGCGGCACGCTGCGCCAGCTCATGGCCAGGGCGTCGTGCACGAGCAGGCGCCCCAGCAGCGGGGTGCCGGCGCCGGTGACGAGCTTGACGGCCTCGGTGCTCATCACGGAGGCCACGGCGGCGCAGACGCCGCCGAGGACCCCGGCCTCCCCGCAGGAGGGCACGGTGCCCGGCGGGGGCGCGGTGGGGAACAGGTCGCGGTACGTGGGCCCGTGCCCGTCGTGGAAGACGGCGACGTGGCCGTCGAAGCGCAGCACGGCGCCCCAGACCCAGGGGGTGCCGGTGAGGACGCACGCGTCGTTGACGAGGTAGCGGGTGGTGAAGGTGTCGGAGCCGTCGAGGACGAGGTCGTAGCCGGCGACGAGGTCGAGGGCGTTCTCGGCGCTCAGGCGCTCGCGGTGGCGCACCACGCGGATCGCGGGGTCCAGGCGCGCCACCGCGTCGGCGGCGCTGTCGACCTTGGGGCGGCCGACGTCGGCGCTGCCGTGCAGGACCTGGCGCTGGAGGTTGGACTCCTCCACGACGTCGTCGTCGACGACGCCGATCGTGCCGATCCCGGCCGCGGCCAGGTACAGCAGGGCGGGCGAGCCCAGCCCGCCGGCGCCGACGACGAGGACGCGCGCGGCGAGCAGGCGGCGCTGGCCCTCCTCGCCGATCTCCGGCAGCAGCAGGTGGCGCGAGTAGCGGCGGCGCTGCTGCTCGGTGAGCTGCGGTCCGGGGGCGACGAGGGGCTTCACGGGGTCAGCCTGCCCCCGGCCGCGGCGACGCGCTCGGGTGGGCTGTCCTGGCGCTCCAGCGCGGCGCGCAGCCGCCGCTCCCCGCGCTCCCGCTCCGCCTCGGGCAGCGCGGGGGGCACCGCGGCGGCGGCCGCCACGGCGGCGGGGGTGGTGTCGCCCAGGCGCTGCAGGGTGCGGGCGGTGGCCTCCAGGACGGCGAGGACCGCCGGGGTGCTGAGCGCGGGCAGGGTGCCGGCGGGGCCGTCCAGGGCGAGGCAGCCGGTGACGCGGGAGGTGGCTCCGGTGTCGTCGAGCAGGGGGACGGCGACGACGACGGCGTACTTGCCGCGCACGGCGCGCAGCTCCTGCTCGTCCAGGCCCTGGCGCTCCCCCGCCGCCTCGAGGGCGGCGACGTCGCGGGCGACGACCTCGCCGGTGGCCACGCAGGCGCCGATGACGCCCTTGCCGGGGGCCCAGCGCACGCCGGAGGCCACGGGGCGGCGGCGCGCGCGCACCCGGTGCACGCGCTCCAGCCGGGGTGCGCGCAGCCGGCCGCCGCGCAGCAGGTAGACGGCCAGGGCGAGGTCGCGCACGTCCAGCGGCCGGTCGGCGCCCGGGGCACCGGGCGCACCGGGCGCGGGAGCCGGCGCCGCGGCGGCGGTGCTGTCGACGACGGCCCACAGCGCGGCGGACAGGACGTCCTCGTGCAGGTCGCGGCGGCGGTCGCGGCGGCGGGTGAGGGCGCCGCCGACGGCGCGCACGCTCGTGGAGGCGACGGCGAGCACGGCGGTCAGGACCACGAGCGCGACGACCACGGGGCGGCCGGGCTGCCAGGCGCCGGCGCGCTCCAGGGCCAGACCGGCGGTGGCGGCGGCGGCGAGCGCGGCCACCGCCACCTCGAGCGCGGAGCGGGTGGCGGCGGTCACGGCGGCAGGGTACGGCGGGGGTGCGACGCGCTCCGGCACCGACGGGCGCGCCGGGCGGGGCACGGGTCCCGCCCGGCGCGCCCGGGTCGTGCGGGTCGTGCCGGTCGTGCCGGTCGCGCTCCGGTCAGTGCGCGATGACGGGCGCGGCGTCCGGGTCGTGCACCGGCACACCGCGCTCCAGCAGCATCCCGGCGGCCACGGCACCGGCGGCGAACAGGGCGGCCGACCACCAGAACGCCGTGTGGTAGCCGGCCAGCGCCGCCTGCACGACGTCGGCGGCGCCGGGGGCACCGGCGGACTCGGCCAGGCGGTCGGAGACCGCGCTGCCGGCGAGCGCCGACAGCAGGGCGGTGCCGATGGACCCGCCGATCTGCTGGGCGGTGTTGGCGGTGGCCGAGGCGACACCGGCGTCGGCGGCCCGCACGCCCAGCGTGGCGGTGGCCATCGCCGAGGAGAACAGGAAGCCCAGGCCGAGGCCGGTGACGACGAGGCCGGGCAGGACGACGGTGACGTAGGAGGACTCGGCGCCGATGCGCGTGAGCAGCACCATGCCCGCGGCGGCCAGCAGCATCCCGGTGGGCACCAGCGGCCTGGGGCCGACGCGCGGCAGCAGGGCGGAGCCGACGACGCCGGCGGCCACGGAGATCGCGGCGATCATCGGCAGGAAGCCGAGACCGGTCTGCACCGGGCTGTAGCCGAGGGTGCCGGTCAGGTAGTACGTCAGGAACAGGAAGATGCCGAACATGCCGGCGCCGGTGACGGCCATCGCCAGCAGCGAGCCGCCGCGGTTGCGGTCCACGACGACGCGCAGCGGCAGCAGCGGGTGCGCCACCCGGCTCTGCAGCAGGCAGAACGCGGCGAGCAGCAGGACGCCGGCGACCAGGAAGCCCCAGGTGCCGGGGGCGCTCCACCCGTCGACCTCGGCGTTGGCCAGGCCGTAGACGACGCCGACCAGGCCGAGGACGGCGGTGGCGACGCCCGGCCAGTCCAGCGGGGGCCGGTGGCCGGGCCGGCGGTGCTCCAGCAGCACCGCCCCGGCGGCGACGGCCACGACGGCGAGGACGACGTTGATGTACAGGCACCAGCGCCAGGACAGGTGCTCGGTGAGCAGCCCGCCCAGCAGCAGGCCGATGCCGCCGCCGGCGCCGGAGACGCCGCCGAAGATCCCGAAGGCCCTGGTGCGGGCGGCCGGTTCGGTGAAGGTCGTCGTCAGCAGCGACAGCGCGGCGGGGGCGAGCATGGCGCCGAAGGCGCCCTGCAGGGCGCGGGCGAGCACGAGGACGCCGAAGCCCTCCGCGGCGCCGCCGAGGGCGGAGGCGAGGGCGAAGCCGACGAGGCCGACGAGGAACATCGGCTTGCGCCCGACGACGTCGGACAGGCGCCCGCCCAGCAGCAGCAGGCTGCCGAAGGCCAGGGCGTAGGAGGTCACGACCCACTGGCGGTTCTCGTCGGAGAAGCCGAGGGCCTGCTGCGCGGTGGGCAGCGCGATGTTCACGATCGTCGCGTCGAGCACGACCATCAGCTGGGCCAGCGACAGGACCGCCAGGACGACCCACGGGGCGCGGGCGGCGGGGCCGGTCGCCGGGGTGGTGGCGCGCCCCTCGGGCGGGGTGCGCGGGTGCGGTGTCGCCGGAGCCAGCGGGGCCTGCGGGGCCGTCGGGGCCGGCTGCGGGGTGCGGGGCTCGACCGGGCGGGACGTCGGATCGGGCATGGGTGTTCGGTGCCTCCACTCAGCGGAGATGACTTCTCCGCTTCATCGGCAGCGTAGCAGCAGAAGTTGAGAGTCGACCTCCGTTTCCGGTTACGATGCCGGGGTGACGACGCAGCCGCCCACCGGCCCGGCCCCCGGGGGGCAGGCGCGCCCGCTGCGCCGCGACGCCGAGCTGAACCGCCGCCGGGTCCTGGAGTCGGCCCGCGCGGTCTTCGCCGAGCGCGGGCTGGCCGCGACGCTGGACGACGTGGCCCACCACGCCGGCCTGGGGGTGGGCACCGTCTACCGCCGCTTCGCCGACAAGGACGCCCTCGTGGAGGCCCTCTTCGAGGAGCGCATCCGCGAGCTGGTCGCCACCGCGCAGCGGGCCGCCGCCGACCCCGACCCCTGGAACGGGCTGGTCTCCTACCTGGAGAGCTCCACCCGGCGGATGGCGCAGGACCGCGGCCTGCGCGAGGCGGTGCTGCGCCCCGAGCGCGGCGGTTCCGGCGTCGCGCTGGCCCGCTCCGCCCTCGCCCCGCACCTGGAGGCGCTCGTGGCCCGCGCCCAGGACAGCGGCGACCTGCGCCCGGACGTCACCGCCACCGACCTGGTGACGATGCTCAAGGCCCTCCAGGTCGCCGTGGACCTCGGCGGCGAGGAGCACCCGCGGCACTGGCTGCGGCACTTCACCGTCCACCTGGACGGGCTGCGCGCGCACCGCTCGGAGCCCTCGCCGCTGCCGGTGCCCCCGCTCAGCCCCGAGGAGTTCGGCCGGGCGGTGCAGGCCGACCCGCGCGGGCGGTTCTGAGGCCCGCGGGCGACGGCTCGCGGCGGACCTCGGCGGCTCGGCTCGCACCCCGCCGCCCGCGGCGGGAGCATCGTCGCGTGACCCGACGCATCCTGCTGACCGGCGCGGCGGGCCGGGTGGCGCACCAGCTGCTGCCCGGTCTGGACGAGCACGAGCTGCGGCTGCTGGACCGCTCCGAGCCGCCGCCGCACGGCGACGCGCAGGTCCTCGTGGGCGAGCTGACCGACCGCGACCTGCTCGCGCGCGCCGTCGAGGGGATCGACACCGTCGTCCACCTCGCCGGGGACCCGAGCCCGAGCGCCACCTGGGACGAGCTGCGCGGCCCCAACGTCGACGGTTTCGCGGCGCTGCTGGGAGCGGCCGCCGAGCACGGCGTGCGCCGCGTGGTCTACGCCAGCTCCGTGCACGCGATGGGCCGCTACGAGAGCGACGGCGCGCTCCCGGTGCAGGCGCAGTGGGCACCGGCGCCGTGCTGCCTCTACGGAGCCACCAAGGCCTTCGACGAGGCCGTGGCGGGCGTGTTCGCCGACCGGCGCGGGCTGAGCACCGTCGGCCTGCGCCTGGGCGCCACCACGCCCGCGCCCGAGCAGCGCAGCCAGCTCTCCAGCTGGCTCGGGCCCGAGGACCTGCGCCGGCTGGTGAGCGGGGCCGTCGAGACCGACGTCGCGTTCGGGGTCTACCCGGGCACCTCGGCCAACACCCGCAGCCACTGGGACCTCAGCCGGGCGCGCGCCGACCTCGGCTACGAGCCGGTGCTGGACTCCGAGGCCTACGCCGACGACGTCGCCGACGACGGCAGCGACGTCACCACCTGCCGCGGGCAGTAGCGCCGGCGGGCGGCGCGACCGCGGGTCGCGGGTCGCGGGTCGCGCTCGCGGGTCACGGCCGCAGCGGTCCGGGGGCCACGGCCAGCCGCCCCGCGGCCAGCGGGGTCACCGGGGTGCCGGCGACGACCAGGTCGGCCCGCTCCCAGGGGCGCTGGTCCCGCAGGAAGCGCAGCTCCTCGGCCGCCCACTCGTGCCAGAACGCGGTCGCCCGCTCGAGGTCGCCGTTCACGCCCTCGGCCACGTCGCGGGCGATGCCCCGCCGCTCGGCCAGGGCGGCGTCCGACTGCACCCAGACCACCGCGTCGAGGAACGGGGCCAGCTCCCGCTGAGCGGCCCCGACACCCTCCAGGAGGACCAGCTCGCTGCCCGCGGGCACCTCGACGGCCCCCGGGCGTCCCCTGGCCTCCCACGCCGGGGGCCGGTAGCGCACCCCGGGGGGGGGGGGGGGGGGGGGGGGGGGGGGGGGGGGGGGGGGGGGGGGCCGGGCGGGGCGGGGCCGCCCCCCCGCGGCTGGCACGTCACCGGAGTCGACATCTCCCCCGTCGCTCTGGCCCGCGCCGCCCGCCTC
>NZ_JBJLSF010000117.1:0-12185 GCF_050871885.1 Kineococcus aridisoli
GGCGCGGGGGCCGCCGGCGTGGGGGGGGGGGCGGGGGCCCCCCCGGGGGGGGCGCCGGCCCCCCCCCCCCCCCGGGCCAGGCCCACGACGGGGGCGGCGAGCAGGGCGGCGGTGCGGGCGCGGGTGCGGGGGGATCGCATGGCTGCTCCTGAGGGGGTGGCGGGCCGCCCGGTGCGGCCCGTTCACCCCCTCTTCCGCCGCGGCCCCCGCCCCGGATGCACCCGGGGGCGGGGAGTTCCCCGCGAGCCCCGCGCGGGGGCTCAGGCGAGCTGCACGTCCAGCGCGGCGGCGTCGATCGTCTTGGTGAACGGGCAGATCGACAGCGCCTGGTCGAGCACGTCCTGCGGGTCCGCGCCCGCGTCCGGCAGCGTGACGGTCAGGGCGTAGCGGGCCGTGTAGCCGGGGCCGTCGGCCTCGGCCAGCGTCACCTTCGACTCCACGCTGGCGCCCTCGGCGCTGCCGCCGGCGCTGGTGGAGGCGATCTTCAGCGACTCCAGCAGGCAGCTGCCCAGCGCGGCGGCCATGAGCTGCTCGGGGTTGGTGCCCTCGCCGGTGCCCTTGAGGTCCTTCGGCTCGTGCACGTCGACGGTCAGCGCGCCGTCGTCGGAGCGGGCCGAGCCCTCGGTGGCGGTGACGACGGCCGTGTACAGGTCGGTAGCCATGCTCCGACGCTACGGGCGGCCCGCGGTGCCCGCGCGGTGATCTTGGGGTGGCCCGCGCGCACGTCCCCGGCGCCCTCGCGACCCCGCCGCCGGGCGGTGCGGGGGGTGTGCCCGATGATGGGCTCGACGCCGCCCGCCGCGACGAGAGGACCTGCGCAGATGGAGGAGACCACCGGCCGCACCGGGGGTGCCATCGACTTCACGGTCGAGACCCTCGGACCGTGCACGGTCGACTCACCGCTCGCCCCGCGCCTGCAGGCGCGGCGGACGACCCACCACTACATCGACGAGACCGACCGCGTGCTCTTCGACGACACCCTCTCCAAGGTGTCCCGGCGCGAGGGCGACCTGGAGGACCTGCCGAGCCTGGAGCCGACGGGGCCGCGCAAGAAGATCTTCTTCGACCCGCCCAAGACGCGCGTGGGCATCGTCACCTGCGGCGGGCTGTGCCCGGGCATCAACAACGTCATCCGCGGCCTGGTCTCGGAGCTGACCAACCACTACGGCGTGCGGCGCATCTACGGCTTCCGCAACGGCTACCAGGGCTTCATCCCGCGCTACGGCCACGACGTGGTCGACCTCACCCCGGAGGCCGTGGAGGGCATCGACGGCGAGGGCGGCACCATCCTGGGCACCTCGCGCGGTCAGCAGGACGCCGTCGAGGTCGTCGACTGCCTGGAGCGGATGGGCATCGGCATCCTCTTCGTCATCGGCGGCGACGGGACGATGCGCGGGGCGCAGAAGATCTCCGCGGAGATCAAGGCCCGGGACCTGAAGATCGCGATCGTCGGCGTGCCGAAGACCATCGACAACGACATCCCGTTCATCGACCAGAGCTTCGGGTTCCAGTCCGCCTTCAGCGAGGCCACCCGCTCGATCCGCTCCGCGAAGGTCGAGGCGCGCACGGCGCCCAACGGCGTGAGCATCGTCAAGCTCATGGGCCGGCACTCGGGCTTCATCGCCTGCTACGCGGCGCTGGCGCAGAACGACGCCGACTTCGTGCTCATCCCCGAGGTGCCCTTCACCCTGGACGGCCCGGGCGGTTTCCTGGAGCGGCTGCGCGAGAAGGTCGCCGCCCAGGGGCACGCCCTCGTCGTGGCCGCCGAGGGCGCCGGGCAGGAGCTGTTCGACGAGGACCACCTCACCGACGCCTCGGGCAACAAGAAGCTGCAGGACGTCGGCCGGCTGCTGCGCCAGGCCGTCACCGACGACTTCGCCAAGCACGACCTCGAGCTCAACATGCGCTACATCGACCCCAGCTACGTCATCCGCAGCGTCCCGGCGAACCCGTACGACAGCGTCTACTGCATCCGGCTGGCCCACGCGGCCGCGCACGCGGCGATGGCGGGGCGCACGAACATGGTCGTCGGCCGCTGGCGGCGGCGCTTCGTGCACATCCCCATCGCGCTGGCGGTCTCGGCCCGCAACCAGGTCGACCCGCACGGGGACCTGTGGTGGTCGGTGCTGGAGGCCACGGGCCAGCCGTGGTCGTTCGGCGACTTCGCCGCGGAGCAGGTCACGGCCTTCGGCGGCCAGTGACCCGCTCCGCGGGCGCGGGGTCGGTCCGGGGGTGGGTCAGTTGAGGTGCAGGCGCCCGAGGACCCCGGAGGCCGTGGCGCCCAGCCGGTAGGACTGCACGAGCTTGGCGTTGCAGACGATGTTGCCCGCCGCGCAGACGATCGGCAGGAACTGGGCGATGCGCTGGCGGCGCTGCCAGGTGGCCACGTCCGCGGGCGTGTTCGAGGTGGGGATCGTCGCGTCCTTGACCGACACGGGCTCCCCGCGCTGCTCGGCCGCCTCGGCGGCCTTGGCGATCTTCTGCCCGGCGAAGGTGGCGTACGCGGTCGCAGCCGCGCCGGCGAGGACGAAGCCGACCTTCAGCGCGCCGGTGCTGGCGTAGCCCTGCTGCAGCGCCAGGCGCTGGCTGCTGGAGCGGGTCAGCTGCGAGCCGGTCACCAGGACCGTCGCGATGCTCGCCCACTCCGCGGGGGCGAAGCGGTTCCAGGCCGAGGCGGCGACCGCGATGCGGTCGCGGCCGACGCTGAGGTCGGAGCCGGACTTGTTGACGCCCGCGACACCCATGACGGCGCCGCCGAACCACAGCGCCGAGGCGAGGTCGTGGACGGACTGGGCGAGGGTGTGGTCGTCGGTCGAGGCCATGGTTCCTCCAGGGGTCGTGGGTGCCGCTCCGGGCGAGCGCGGGCGGCGGAGCTCCTCCGGGGGGCCCGGCCGGCCGCGGCTCGATCCGTCCCGATCGTGCCGCCGGTGCTTGCGCCCCGCCACCCGGGGCGAGCATGCTCGGCGGGCACGCACACGTCTGCAGCCGCGCGGACGTCCGGCACGTCCCTCGGGAACGCCCATGACGACGCACCCCACGATGCCGCGCACCGCCACCGGGGCACCGCTGTCCCGCCAGCCCCTGGGCACCGTCGTGCCGCGCCGCCGCGGCTCGGTGATCGCCGGCTGGATGTCGAGCACCGACCACAAGGTCATCGGCAACCTCTACTTCGTCACCTCGTTCGTCTGGTTCCTCATCGGCGGGGTGCTGGCGCTGCTCATCCGCGCCGAGCTCTTCGAGCCGGGCATGCAGGTGTTCAGCACCAAGAACGAGTACAACCAGTCGTTCACCATGCACGGCACGATCATGCTGCTGCTGTTCGCGACACCGCTGTTCGCGGCCTTCGCCAACGCCATCATGCCGCTGCAGATCGGCGCCCCGGACGTGGCCTTCCCGCGGCTGAACATGTTCGCGTACTGGCTGTACCTCTTCGGCGGCCTCATCGCCGGGGCGGGGTACCTCACCCCCGGCGGGGCGGCCTCCTTCGGCTGGTTCGCCTACGCGCCGCTGTCCGACGTGGTCCACTCGCCCGGCCTGGGCGGCAACCTGTGGGTGATGGGCCTGGCCTTCTCCGGCTTCGGCACCATCCTCGGCGCGGTCAACTTCGTGACGACCATCCTGTGCATGCGCGCGCCCGGCATGACGATGTTCCGGATGCCGATCTTCACCTGGAACGTGCTCATCACCAGCGTCCTGGTGCTCATGGCCTTCCCGGTGCTGGCCGCCGCGCTGCTGGCCCTGGCGGCCGACCGGATCATGGGTGCGCACGTCTTCGAGGCCGCCAACGGCGGGCCGATCCTGTGGCAGCACCTGTTCTGGTTCTTCGGCCACCCCGAGGTCTACATCATCGCGCTGCCGTTCTTCGGCATCATCACCGAGGTCATCCCGGTCTTCAGCCGCAAGCCGGTCTTCGGCTACAAGGGCCTGGTCTTCGCGACCATCTCCATCGCCGGTCTGTCCACGGCCGTGTGGGCGCACCACATGTACGTCACCGGCAAGGTGCTGCTGCCCTTCTTCGCCTTCATGACGATGCTCATCGCCGTGCCCACGGGGCTGAAGTTCTTCACCTGGCTCGGCACCATGTGGCGCGGTTCGCTCACGATGGACACCCCGATGCTGTGGGCGGTCGGCTTCCTGGTCACCTTCCTCTTCGGCGGCCTGACCGGTGTCATCCTCGGCTCGCCGCCGCTGGACTTCCAGCTGTCGGACTCCTACTTCGTGGTGGCGCACTTCCACTACGTCGTCTTCGGCACCGTCGTCTTCGCGATGTTCGCCGGGTTCCACTTCTGGTGGCCGAAGTTCACCGGCAAGATGCTGCACGAGGGCTGGGGCAAGGTGCACTTCTGGCTGCTGTTCGTCGGCTTCCACACCACCTTCCTCATCCAGCACTGGCTGGGGGCGGCCGGGATGCCGCGCCGCTACGCGGACTACCTGCCCGGTGAGGGCTTCACGACGATGCACCAGATCTCCACGATCGGGTCCTTCGTCCTCGGGCTGTCCTTCCTGCCCTTCCTGTGGAACGTCTACCGCACCGCCCGCTACGGCCAGCGGGTCACCGTGGACGACCCGTGGGGTTTCGGGATGGGCCTGGAGTGGGCGACCTCCTGCCCGCCGCCGCGGCACAACTTCGTCTCGCTGCCGCGCATCCGCTCCGAGCGCCCGGCCTTCGACCTGCACCACCCCGAGGCGGTCGAGCACGACGCCCACGGCGGCGACGAGGGCGGCAACCTGCTGCAGGCCGTCTACGGCGGCTCCGAGCGCACCGGCCGCACCGAGGACGTGGGCGAGCACCACGAGCGCCCGGGCCGCTGACGGGCGGCCCGGGCGCCTCGCTCACCGGTCGCGGTGCAGCCGGTGGGCGAGGTCCTCGCGCAGTTCTGCGACGCCCTCGCCGGTGAGCGCGGACACGCACCGCGCGTCGGGGTAGATGCGGCGCAGCGCCTCCACCCGGTCCGGCGGGGCGATGTCGACCTTGTTGAGCACGAGCAGCTCGGGCACGTCCGCGGCGCCGATCTCGCGCAGGACGCCGCGCACGGTGCTGACGCGGGAGACCGCGTCGGGTGCCGCGGCGTCGACGACGTGGACGGCGAGGTCGGCCTGCGCGACCTCCTCCAGCGTCGAGCGGAACGCGTCGACGAGCTGGTGCGGCAGGTTGCGGATGAACCCGACGGTGTCGGTGACCGTGAACTCGCCGCCCTCGACGACCACGCGGCGCACCGTCGGGTCCAGCGTCGCGAACAGCTCCCCGCGCACCTCGACGTCGGCGCCGGCCAGGGCGTTGAGCAGGGCGGACTTGCCCACGTCGGTGTAGCCGGTGAGCGCGGCCGACGGGACGCCGCCCCGGGTGCGGCGGTCGCGGGTGCGCTGCCGGCGGTCGGCGATGCCCGTGGCCTTGCGCCGCAGGTCGTCGGCGCGCCGGCGCAACCGGCGGCGCTCGGACTCCAGGCGCGTCTCGCCGGGACCGCGGACACCGATGCCCTGGCCGCCGGCGACCCGGCCGCCGCCGACGCGGGAGAGGTTGCGCGCGCTGCCGCGCAGGCGGGGCAGCTGGTAGGCGATCTGCGCCAGCTCCACCTGGGTGCGGCCCTCGCTGCTGCGGGCGTGCTGGGCGAAGATGTCGAGCACGAGCGCGGTCCGGTCGACGACGCGCACGCCGAGCTCGCTCTCCAGCGTGCGCACCTGGGCGGGGGTGAGCTCGTCGTCGGCGATGACGATGCCGGCGCCCGTGCGCTCCACGGCCGCGGCGACGTCGGCGACCTTGCCACGGCCGACGTAGGTCACCGGGTCGGCGTGCTCGCGCGCCTGCCGCACGTCCTCGGCGACCTGCACGCCGTCGGTGTCGGCCAGCCGGTGCAGCTCCCGCAGCGAGCTGTCCAGGTCGTGCTCGCCGGTGTCGACGGCGACCGCGACGGCGCGCAGCGGTTCCTCGCCGGTCTCGTCCTCGCGGGTCCCCTGCGCTGTTCCGAGCAACCACGCTCCGGGCACGCTGTCCTCCTAGGCCGGCGGCGCCGCAGCGCCGCGGTCCCTGCGGCCGTGCTCTGGACCGGGCACCCAGCGTAGGCGGCGGCGCGGTCCCCGGCATCCCGGCGACCGCCGGCTACAGCGGGTGCCGGCCGGCCGGCACCGCCAGGAGCTCCACGAGGCCGGAGGTGTCCTGGCCGGCGTCGGCGAGCACCGAGCGCGCGACCTCGACGAGGTCGCCGGTGCGCAGGACGACCTCGCGCTGCCGGGTGGCGGAGGTGCCGTCGGCGAGGACCTGCTCGGCCAGGGCGGTGACCTCCGCGAGCTCGCCGGCCTCCTCCAGGTCCTCGCGCAGCTCCGCCAGCAGCGCGCGCACCGCCTGCGCGGCCGGCACCGGCGTGCCGGTGCGCGGGTCGAGCAGGGTGTCCTGCACCCCGTGGCGCGCGGCCCGCCAGCGGGCGGCGCGCAGCACCTCCGGGCGCACGGGGGCGACCGGTTCCCCGGCCAGCGCGCGGGCCGCGAGCACCCGCACCAGGGACCGGCACAGCGCGGCGTGCAGCACCGCGTCGTCCAGGCGCGGGCAGACGTCGGCCACCCGGAACTCCAGCGTCGGGTAGCGCAGCGAGGGCCGCACGTCCCAGTACAGGTGGGAGGCGTCCTCGACCACGCCCGCGGCGCGCAGCTGCTCGACGACCCGGTGGAAGCCGGCGGCGTCGCCCAGCTCCTCGGGTGCGCCCGTGATCGGCCACCGCGCGAACCACTGCGTGCGGTAGCTGTCGTAGCCGGTGTCGCTGCCCTCGTGGAACGGCGAGCTGCCGGTGAGGGCCAGCAGCACCGGCAGGTAGGGGCGCACCCGGTCCGAGACGGCCACCGCCACGTCCAGGGAGGGGACGCCGACGTGCACGTGGCAGCCGCAGATCACCTGCTGCAGCGCCAGCAGGCCCCAGCGCTGCACGAGGTCCAGGTAGCGCGGGCGCAGCGTCAGGCGCTGCTCGTCCCAGCGGGCGAAGGGGTGCGTGGAGGCGGGCAGCAGCAGCGCGTCGTGCAGCAGCGCCGCGTCCCGCACCTGCTCGCGGGCGCGGCCGAGGTCGGCGCGCAGCTGCGCCAGCGAGGTGCAGACCCCGGTGGCGATCTCCAGCTGCGTCGTCGCGATCTCCGCGGAGACGCTGTCGCCGAGCCTGCCGCGCAGCGCAGCGGAGTTCAGCTGCGGGTCGTCGCGCAGGGCCAGGGTGCGGCGGTCGACGACGTGGTGCTCCTCCTCGACGCCGACGGTCTCGCCCACGGGCGCGTCCTCGCGCAGCTCCGCCGGCTCCGAGGTGGTGGGGGTCGTCATCCGGTGCGGCTCCGCTCCGTCGTCGGGCCGGCCCCGCTGCCGGACACCCGTACCCGTGCGATCACCCGCCGGGCGCGGGCGCCAGCCGGGTGGCACCCGGTCCCGGTTGCCGCTCCCACGCTCGCGCGTAAGGTGCGGAACCAGTCCAACCGGCGGCTGTCCGGTGGGTGAACTCCTGCAGTCCAGAGGTGGTCGAGGTGGACCAGCTGACTCCCGTGGAGGAGCTGTCCCTGGTCGTGGCCCGCAGCGCCGGCGCGATGATGGCGCCCGGCACGGTCGAGGCGACGCTGCGGCTGCTCGTCGAGGTGGTGCTGGAGACGGTGCCCGGCGCCGACGCCTGCGCCGTCACGGTGCTCGACGCCGCCGGCCGCGCCGGCACGTCGGTGGCCAGCGACGAGCTCGCGGCGCGGGCCGACGAGCTGCAGTACGCCGCCGGTGAGGGGCCCTGCCTGGACGCCGTGGCCCGGCGCGGGCGCACCCTCGTCGACGACGCGCGCGCCGACGCGCGCTGGCCGCGCTGGGCGGCCGGCGTGGACGCCCTCGGCCTGCGCTCGGTGCTCAGCACCCCGCTCGTGGCCGGGGACGCCGTGCTCGGGGCGGTGAAGGTCTACAGCCGGGCCCCGCACGCCTTCGACGCGCGCAGCGAGCGGCTGCTGGCGCTCTACGCCGCGCAGGCCGCGGTGCTGCAGGCGGCGCTGCGGGCCGCCGAGCGCGGCCGCCACCTCAGCGCGGAGCTCAAGGGCGCCCTGCGCTCGCGCGACGTCGTCAACACCGCCCGCGGCATCCTCGTGGAGCGCGAGCGCGTCGACGAGCGCACCGCGCTGGCCGTGCTGGCCGCCCAGGCGGAGGAGTCCGGCCGCCCGCTGCACGTGGTGGCGCGCGCGCTCGTCGACGCCGCCACCCGCCGCCGCCCGTGAGCGCGGGCCCGCCGCCGGGCCGGGTGCAGGACCTGCAGCGTCAGGTCCTGCAGCGGGTGCTGCGGCTCGGCGAGGTGGACCTCGACGACGTCTGGCTGCGCTACTTCGCGCACGGGGGCAGCGCCGGGCTCGACGAGGTGGAGGACTTCCTCGGCGGCGGCCCGCTGCCCGAGGCGGAGCGGGACCTGCTCGCGCACAGCGCCAACGAGCGGCTCGGGCAGCGGCTGGCGGCCTCCCGCGTCCCGCTGGCCCAGCCCGTGCACGTCGGCCGGGGCGCCGCCCTGCAGGCCCTGAGCACGCTGCTGGAGGGGACCCGCCGCGTGGTGGCCGGCGAGATCGGCGCGGTGGCCGCCGAGGCGGGCCGGGCGCTGGGCGTGCAGGTCGTCGTCTACCTCGTGGACTACCAGCAGCGCCTGCTCGTGCCGTGCGACCCGCCGCCGCGCGAACGCCGCCGCGGGCCGCTGGCGGTGGAGCGCACGCTGCCCGGGCGCGCCTTCCGCTGGGGGCGCACGCAGACCGCGCTGACCGGCCCGCGCCCGCGCTGGTGGATCCCGCTCGTCGACGGCGCCGAGACCCTCGGGGTGCTCGACGTCGTGCCCGCCTCCCGGCGCGCGCTGGGCGACCCGCGGCTGCGCGCGGACTGCGAGCTGCTGGCCCGGCTGGTGGCGCACCTGGTCGGCGTCGCCGACCGGCACGGCGACGCCGTCGACGCGGTGCGCCGCAGCCGCCGGCGCACCGCGGCCGCCGAGCTGGTGTGGCGGTTGCTGCCGCCGCTGACCGCCGACGTCGGCGAAGTCGTCGTCAGCGGCCTGGTGGAACCGGCCGACGACGTCGGCGGCGACGTCTTCGACCACGCGGTGACGCACGACGCGGTGCACCTGGCGGTCTTCGACGCGATGGGGCACTCGCTGCGCGCCGGGCTCATCGCCACCGCCGCGGTCGCCGCCTACCGCAGCGCCCGTCGCGGCGGGGCGGACCTGCCGGCGCAGGCCGCCGCGATCGACGAGGTCGTCGCCGAGCAGTTCCCCGACGCCCTGGTCACCGGTGTGCTCCTGCGCCTGGACCGGGCCGACGGCACCCTGCGCTCGGTGTGCGCGGGGCACCCGCCGCCGCTGCTGCTGCGCGAGGGCCGGGTCGTCGGCGAGGTCGCGGGCGGGCGGCGCACGCCCTTCGGGCTGCCGCCGCAGGCGCCGGTGCCGGGGCAGGAGGCGCTGCAGCCGGGCGACCGCCTGGCGCTGTTCACCGACGGGATCGTGGAGGCCCGCTCGGCGGCGGGGGAGTTCTTCGGCACCGAGCGCCTCGCCGACTTCCTCGAGCGCGCCGCCTCGACGACGTTCGGGCTCGCGGAGACCGTCCGCCGGCTGGTCCAGGCGGTGCTGGAGCACCAGGGTGGTCTGCTGCAGGACGACGCGACCGTGCTGCTGGCGCAGTGGCGGGGACCGGGAGGTGCGCGGTGAAGGTGGCGGCGAGCGGGACGTGGTTCCCGGACGAGGGCAGCAGGCTGCCGGCGGGGGAGGTGCACGCCTGGGAACCCGGGCAGAACCAGACCGCCTGCGGGATCCCGCTCAAGCGCGCCGGTCTGCACCGGTTCCCGCACGTCGACTTCGCCGACACCGACCCGGTCACCGGCGGCAGCGCGGACGCGGTCCGCTGGAGCTGCCCGCGCTGCCAGGCGGCCACGGGCGGCCGCCGCGGCGGGAAGCGGTGGACGCGGACCGACCCGCGCCCCTAGCCGGGGCCGGCGCCGGAGGTCGGCACGGTTGCTGCGGTGGGTTCCGCTCACGCGCTGTGACGTTCCACCAGGGTTCCGTGCGGTGACACCGGAGGTTCACAGGCACCGCACAAGGTGGGGAGCGCCCCCACGAAAGGTGATCACCCCGTGAACCTCTCCTCCCGGTCCACCCGCCGCCACCTCGGCCTCGGCGCCGGCGTGCTGCTCGGCGCCTCCGTCCTCACCGCGACCACCGGCCAGGCCGCGCCCACCCCCGCCCCCGAGACGGCCCCCGCCCCCTACGTCGGCGCCGTCGAGGTCGTCCGCGACGCCGGGGCCTCCGTGCAGTCCACCCCCTCGGCGCAGGTGCTGCGCGGCAAGGTTTTCGACGACGCCGACCGCGACGGCCGCAGCGACGGCGACGAGGGCGTCGAGGGCGTGACCGTCTCCAACGGCCGCGACGTCGTGGTCACCGGCGCGGACGGCGGCTACGAACTGCCCGTGTTCGAGGGCATGACCGCCTTCGTCACCCAGCCCGCCGGCTGGCAGGTCCCCGTCGACGCGGACGGTGTCGCGCAGTTCCACTACCACCACCTGCCCGCGGGTTCCCCCGACCTGCGCTTCGGCGGGCTGGAGCCCACCGGTCCGCTGCCGTCGGCGGTGAACTTCCCGATCGCGCGCTCCGGCGAGGACGCCCAGGACGACGCCACCCGCTGCGCCGTGCTCGCCGACGTCCAGACCTACAGCGGCCGCGAACTCGGCTACGCCCGCGACGGCCTGCTCAGCGACCTGCTGGAGGAGCAGGACCTCGCCGAGTGCGGCGCCCTCATGCTCGGCGACGTCGCCGGTGACGACCTCGGGCTGTACCCGCGCATCAAGGAGGTCCTCGGCGCCTCCGGCCTGCCGCTGCGGTTCGTGCCCGGCAACCACGACCTCGACCTCGACGCCACCGACGCCGCGCACTCCTTCGACACCTACAAGCGCGAGCTCGGCCCGACCACCTACAGCTACGACGTGGCCGACGTCCACTACGTCGTCATGAACAACGTCAAGTACCCCTGCACCCCGGCCGACGACCCGGACGGCACCCGCCCGCACTGCGCCGACCCCGAGGGCGCACCGTCCTACTCCGGCGTCCTCGGCGAGGAGCAGCTCGGCTGGCTGGAGCAGGACCTCGCCCGGGTCCCCGAGGACAAGCTCGTCGTCCTGGCCACCCACATCCCGATGGTCTCCTTCGCCGACGCGACCTCCACCAAGCACCAGACCGCCGACGTCACGAAGGTCCACGAGCTCCTGCAGGGCCGTCCCGCGCTGTCGGTGTCCGGGCACACGCACTCCACCGAGCGCATGAACACCGGCGACTCCTACGCCGGCTGGCAGGAGGCCGTCGGCGTCTCCGAACTGCCGTTCCCGCACGTCGTGGCCGGCGCCCCCAGCGGTGACTGGTACTCCGGCGACCTCGACATCGAGGGCCGCCCGATGGCGCTGCAGCGCGACGGCGCCCGCCCCGGCTACCTCGTCCTCGACGTCGAGGGATCGCAGTACCGCGACTCCTTCCGCGCCATCGGCCAGCCCGACGAGAAGCAGATGGCCGTCTCGCTGAACTCCCCGCGCTGGCGCGACTGGTACACCACGCTGACCGAGTGGGCCGCCACCCGCGAACCCGGTGAGTGGGACGCCGCCCCGCCGGTGAACGTCAACGACCTGGGCGACCCGGGCCTGGTCACCACCGCCGACGTCGCCGAGGACACCTGGCTGACCGCGAACGTCTGGTACGGCTCCACCGACACCACCGTCGACGTCAGCATCGACGGCGGCGAGGCCGTCGCCGCGCAGCGCACCCAGCAGGCGCAGGGCGAGGCCGCGCGCACCGGCGCCCGCTGGGCCGACCCGGCCGCCGCGACCCGCCAGCTGCAGGTCGCGCGGTTCGGCTTCGAATCCACCTCCGGCGCCGAGGACGCCCAGGGCTTCGAGCTCTACGACGGCGCCGACTACGGCCCCGGCCCGGCGCAGCCGGGGAACAACCTGGCCGACCGCGCCACCCACCTCTGGCAGTTCCGGCTGCCCAGCGGTCTGGCCGAGGGCGTGCACACCGCCGAGGTGACCGCGACCGACTCCTTCGGCCGCGAGTCCACCGAGACCTACACCTTCGAGGTGCGGGCGGAGCTGCCGCAGCAGTCCTTCCGCGGCGACGTCTTCGAGACCGGCGAGGAGTGAACCACCGCTGATCCCCAGCGGGGGCCGGGCGCGCACCGCGCCCGGC
>NZ_JBJLSF010000118.1:0-11685 GCF_050871885.1 Kineococcus aridisoli
GCAGTCCCCCGGCCGGGGGACTGCACAGCGCCCGCACAGCGGAGTACCGTCCGGCGCGCAGGGAACGGCGAGGTTCCCGTGACGTGAGGAGAAGGCCATGGCGCACCGGCTCCAGTCAGCAGCACTCGTCCTCGTCGCCGCAGCCGCGACGGCGGTCACCACGACCGCCCCGGCGCACGCCGCGACGGAACACCACGACCACGACCCGATCACCGTGGTCGCCGACGGCCTCGACGACCCGTTCGGGTTGTCGGCCGAGAACGGCAGGTTCTACGTCGCCGAGAGCGGCACCGGCGAGATCAGCGGGATCATCCCCGGCGGGGACGGGCCCAGCGTCCGCCTCGCCGACATCACCGGCCTCACCGGGGTCGACCGCCGCGACGGCACCCTGTTCTACCTCACGGGCGAGGCCGAACCCGGCACCAGCGGCGGCTCGACGCTGTGGACCTCCCGGCGCGGGGAACCGCGCAGGGCCCTGGCCGACCTCATGGCCCACGAGCTGGCCGAGAACCCCGACGGCCAGCGGCAGTTCGGCGACGACGGCGCACCGCTGGACGCGCTGAGCAACCCGTTCGCCGTGCTCGCCGGCCGCGGCGGGCACGAGGCGTACGCCTACGTCGCCGACGCCGGGGCGAACGCCGTCCTCGCGGTCGACGCGAAGGGCGCGGTCAGCACGTTCTTCGTGCCGCCGGTCGTCACGACCGGTGCGTGCGAGGGGCTGGAGAACAACGACCCCGAGCACACCGGCTGCGACTCGGTGCCGACGGGACTGGCCTGGGGACCGGACGGCAACCTCCACGTCTCCACCCTCGGCTCCGAGGCCCCGGGCGCGGCGCGCGTGTACGTCCTGGACCCGCACGACGGCTCGGTCGTGGAGGTGCTCGACGGCTTCACCGGCGCGGTCGGGGTGGCCGTCGGCGACGACGGCTCGGTGTACGTGTCGGAACTGCTGGAGGGCGCCCCGGCCACGGAGGAACCGCCGCCGGGCTTCGACATCAGCACGGTCGGGCAGGTCGTGCGCGTCGCCCCCGACGGCACCCGCAGCGCTGCGCAGGTGACGCTGCCGGTGGGCCTGCGCTTCGCCGGCGGGGCGCTGTACTCCACGGCGTGGAGCGTGGCGGGCGCGTTCCTCGGCCAGAGCGGCCTCGGGCAGGTCGTGCGCGTCGACGCCGCCGCGTTCAGCCCGCTGGCGGACTGAACCGGTCGGAGCGCGCGGAGCGCTCCCGCGGGGGTCCCGGCACCCGGGGCCCCCGCGGGAGGGCGGTCACAGCGGCTGGATGCCGAACGCGTCGGCCAGTTCCTGGATGCGGCGGGCGCGACCCAGGCGGGGCAGGTCGGAACCGTCGCGCACGACGCCGCCGCTCTTCTCGAAGTCGGCGATGAAGTCGCGGGCCCAGGTGGCGTCCGAGACGTTCGGGCTCATGACCTCGTTGATGACGTAGGCCTGCTCGCGGTCCAGGCAGAGCTTGCCCATCATGCCCATCGCCACGCCGACGCTGGAGGACTCGCGCAGCTCCGGGTGGCCGCCGCCGGTGGTGGGGCCGTCGATGGGGCCGGGCAGGCGCCCGATCGCGCTGGCGGTCACGAGGCGGCTGCGCGGGTAGGCCATCGCGAGGTCCTCCGCGCCGGCGCCGGTGTCGCGGCGGTAGTCCCCGGAACCGAAGGCCAGCCGGAACGTGCCGCGGGCGGTCGCGATCTCGCGGGCCTCCTCGATGCCGAGCGCGGACTCGCACAGCGCCACGACGAGGGCGCGGCCGCCGAGCGCGTGCCAGGTGGCGTCGACCTGCTCACCGGCCTCGGTCTTGGCGAGCATGACGCCGAGCAGGTTGGGCACGCCCTTGAGCGCGTCGACGTCGTCGCGCCAGTGCGGGGTGGTGACGTCGTTGATGCGCACGAACGCCTGCCCGCCCTCGCTCAGCCAGCGGATGACGTCCTCGCGGGCGGAGTCCTTGCGGCTGGGGTCGACCGCGTCCTCGAGGTCGAGGACGACCTGGTCGGCGCGGGAGGCGAGCGAGACGTCGAACAGCTCCGTCCGGGTCGCGTTGACCAGCAACCACGTGCGCGCGTAGCGGGGCTCGACGATGTGCACCTTGCGTTCAGCCGTCATCCCCCGACGGTAGCGCCGCGCCCGGGGGTGCCGGGGCGCCCCGGGCGGCGGCAGTGGCGAGTCTCACGTCGCGCGTCCCCGGGCGGTCAGCGCCGGGCGAGCACCCGCCGCCGGGCCGCCACGAGGTCGGCGACCGCCCGCTGCTCGGAGGTCGTGCGCAGCTGCCCGTCCTCGACGACGACGCGCCCCTCGACGGTCGTGAGCGCCAGCGGCGGCGTCGGGCCGATGACGAGGGCGACGACCGGGTCGTCGAGGTCCGCGTGGCCCAGGCCCCTGAGGTCCCAGACCGCCAGGTCGGCGCGCTTGCCGACCTCGATCGAGCCGATCTCCGCCGAGCGGCCCACGCAGGCCGCACCGCCGGCGGTGGCCGCGCGCAGCGCGTCCCGGGCGCTCATCGCGTCCGGGCCGCCGCGCAGCCGCGCGGTGTAGACCATCTGCCGCAGCTCGTCGGCCAGCGAACCCTGCTCGCTGGAGGCGGCGCCGTCCACGCCCAGGCCGAGGGGGACGCCGGCCTCCAGCAGGTCGCGGGCGCGCGCGGCGCCCGCGCCCAGGCGGGCGTTGGAGCTGGGGCAGTGCGCCACGGAACTGCCCGTGCGGGCCAGCGTGGCGATGTCGGCGTCGGACAGGTGCACGCAGTGCGCCAGCCACACGTCGGGACCCAGCCAGCCGAGGTCCTCCAGGACCTCGACGGGGCGGGCGCCGAAGGTGCGGGCGCAGAACTCCTCCTCGTCGGCGGTCTCCGCGAGGTGGGTGTGCCGGCGGATGCCGAGCTCGGCGGCCTGGGCCGCGGTCTGGCGCAGCAGCTCCGGGGTCACCGAGAACGGCGAGCAGGGGGCCGCGCCGATGCGCACCATCGAGGACGGCGAGGGGTCGTGGTGGCGGGCGACGGCGTCGGCGGTCGCGGTCAGCACCGCCTCGACGTCCTCGACGACGGAGTCCGGCGGCAGCCCGCCCGCGGAGGCGCCGAGGTCCATCGAGCCGCGGGTGGGGGAGAAGCGCAGCCCGACGGTCGCGGCCGCCTCGATCGTCGCGGCGAGCTGGTCGCCGCCCTCGCGCGGGTGCAGGTAGTGGTGGTCGGTCGTCGTCGTGCAACCGGTGAGCGCGAGGCGGGCCAGGCCCGCCCGGGCGGCGGCCTCGACGTCGTCGGCGCGCAGCAGCGCCCACAGCGGGTACAGCGTCGTCAGCCAGTCGAACAGGCCCTCGTCGACGGCGAAGCCGCGCGTGGCCCACTGGTAGAGGTGGTGGTGGGTGTTGACGAACCCGGGGGTCACCAGGTGCCCCCGGGCGTCGACGACGCGGTCGGCGACGGTGCCCGGCGGCGCCTGGCCCGCACCGACGGCGGCGATGGCCCCGTCGCGCACGAGGACGTGCCCCTCGGCGTGTTCGGTCCCCGCGGCGTCGACGGTCGCGACGGCGGCCCCGGTGATCAGCAGGCTCGGCACGGGCCGATCCTGCCCCACCGGGGCCGGCCGCGGGTCGGCGCCCGGGTCAGCGGCGGGTCAGCGCCCGGGTCAGCGGCGGGTCAGCGCCCGGGTCAGCGGCGGGTCAGCGGCGGGTCAGCGGCGGGTCAGCGGCGCGGTGCGCGGTTCTCCGAGCCGATCATCCAGGCCTGCTTCTCGAGCTCGTGGATGATGCCGTGCAGCAGGTCGGCGGTCGTGGGGTCCTCGGCGTCGACCGGGTCGTGCACCCGGCGCAGCGTGTCGACGGTGCGGCGGGTGAGCGCGACGACCGCCTCGACGGCGGCCGTCGTCTCGATCTCGTCGGCGCCGAAGTCGCCGATGGTGCTCTGCGCGGCGACGGTCTGCGGTCGGGCGTCCGGGACGCCGCCGACGGCGCGCATGCGCTCGGCGATGGTGTCGCTCGCCTCGCGGGCGGCCTCGACGAGCGCGTCGAGCTGCAGGTGCAGGTCGCGCCAGTTGCGGCCGACGATGTTCCAGTGCGCCTGCTTGCCCTGCAGGTGCAGCGCGGTGAGGTCGACGAGGACCTGCTGGAGGGAGCCGTTCAGCCGCCCGCTGGCCTGGAAGCCGGGGACGTGCGTCTGGTCGAGGCCGGTGGTGGTGACGTCCTGCGTGGTGGTCATCGCGAACCCTTCCGGATCGGTGGTGTGATCTTCAGCGTGCGGGGGAGCCGGCGCATTCCGCGCAGGAGCCCCACCAGGTGATCTCCGCCCGGTCGACCACGGGGAACCCCGGGTCGGTGGCGGGGAGCAGGCACGGCGGTGCGCCGTGCGCGCACTCGACGTCGACGACGGTCCCGCAGCCGCGGCAGACCAGGTGGTGGTGCCCGTCGCCCACCCGCGTCTCGTAGCGCACCGCGGACCCCGCGGGCTGGATGCTGCGCAGCAGCCCGGCGCCGGTGAGGTCGTCGAGGACGTTGGCCAGGCTCTGCCGGGACATCGTGCGCCCCGCGCGGGCGAGCTGCCCGGCGATGTCGCCGGAGCTCGCGTGGGGTGCCCCGAGGACGACCTCCAGGACCGCGCGGCGCGGAGCCGTGGAGCGCAGGCCGGCGCCGCGCAGCAGCTCCTCGGCCGTGGTCGCGCGCTCCGTGGTCATGTGTCGACCGTACGCCTCCTTTGGACGTTGTCAAAAGAAGGGGAGCCTGCCCTGCCGGAGGGCAGGCTTGCCGCAGCTCCTCGCGCAGACCCCTGTCGCGCTGCCCGCCGCGGGAGGACGATGGGCGCGGTGGCCGGACGGCACGGCGCCGTCCCCGCCGGGAGGAGGCCGCGATGAGGCGGTCAGCGGCACTGGCGTCCCTGCTCCTGGGTGCGGCCCTGGTGGGCCTGGCGCCCCCGGCCGCGGCGCGGGCGGCCTGCCCAGCCGGCTGGGGTTCGCTGCCGCGCAGCGCGCCCTCGGAGCGGGACGGGGAGGTCGTGGACGTGCGCACCGGCACGCACGCCTGCTACGACCGGTTCGTGGTGGACCTCGCCGGTCGCGGCGACGGCCACTTCGTCCGCTACGTCGACCAGGTGCGCCACGACGGGTCCGGGGACGTGGTCAGGCTGCGCGGCGGGGCGCGGCTGGAGGTGGTCGTCGTCGAGCCGGTCGTCGCCACCGACGCCCTCTTCCTGCCCGACGGCGAGCTGGCCGACGTGCGCGGGTACCCGACGCTGCGGCACGTGGCGTGGGCCGGTTCGTTCGAGGGGCAGACGACCTTCGGGCTGGGCGTGCGCGCCCGGCTGCCGTTCCGGGTCCTCGCGCTGGACGGTCCCGGTGCCGGCGCGCGGCTCGTCGTGGACGTCGCCCACCGCTGGTGACGCGGCGGCCCGCCGCCGCGCCCGCACGCACGAGGGCCCCGGAGCGGGTGCTCCGGGGCCCTCGGTGCCGGTCGTGCCCGGCGTCAGCTCTGCGCGCCGACCCCCTGCGCCGGCTGCGCGGGGTGCGGCAGGCCGTCCGCCCCGTGCCCGGCGTGCCGGCCGCGCGGCGCCGCCGCGTCCTCGCCCAGCGCCGCCTCGATCGAGGGGTCGTCCAGGCCCAGCTCGCGCAGGTTCTCCACCGCGGCGTCGAAGGTGGCCTCGCGGCGCGCGGCCTCCTCGGCCAGCTCCTCCATGGCGCGCTGCGCGGCCTTGGCCTGCTGCACGCCGCTGCGGATGCGCTCGGCGAGCTCACCCGGTGCCATGTCCGTCCCGGCCTGCTCCACGTCCGCGACCGCAGACCCGGCCCGGGCGCTCGCGCCACCGCTCGCACCGCCGGTGCCGGCGCTCGCACCCGCGTGCGCGCTCGTGGCGTCCTGGGTCTGCTGCACGGAGCCGCCGGCCGCGGCGACGGGGGCCTGCGCGGCCTGCTCGCCGCCGCTCTGGCCGCCGGCCGGCGGGGCGCCGTGACCGCCGCCCGCGCCGCGCAGCGGCAGCGAGGGCAGGAACAGCATGGTGACGAACCCGGCGACCATGACGATGGCGGCGACCAGGTAGATGGTGCTCGTGGAGTCGGTGAAGCCGACCTTGAACGGGTGGGACACCGCGTCGGGCAGGGTGCTCAGGATCGAGGTGTCGTCCTGCGCGCGGGCCAGGACGCCCTGCAGGCCGGCCTGGTCCAGCCCGGCCTCCTGCAGCCCGGCCTGGAACTCCGGCGTGCGGCCGGCCGCGGCGTAGGCCGTGCCGATCTTGTCGCCGAGGGTGGAGAAGAGGATCGACAGGAAGACCGCGGTGCCCAGCGTGCCGCCCATCTGGCGGAAGAACGTCACCGAGCTGGTCGCGACGCCGATCTCGGTGCGCGAGGCCGCGTTCTGCACGGCGAGGATGACCGGCTGCATGTTGCCGCCCAGGCCCCAGCCCATGAGGAGCATGGCGATCATCGTCTGCCAGGTCGGGGTGTCGGCGTTCACCCGGGAGAAGAGGAACAGCGCGACGACCATGAGGCCGGTGCCGACCACGGGCAGCACCTTGTACTTCCCGGTGCGGGCGATGAACTGCCCGGAGAACGCCGAGCCGCTCATGATGCCCAGGACGACCGGCAGCATGGCCAGGCCGCCCATCGTGGGGGTGAGGCCCTTGACGACCTGCAGGTACTGCGGCAGGACGGCGAAGACGCCGAACATGCCCATGCCGAGGATGAACGAGCCGAGGCTGCCGACGACGAACGTGCGCCCGCGGAACATGCGCAGCGGCAGCAGCGCCTCCTCGCCGTAGGCGCGCTCGGCCAGGACGAACGCCACGAAGCCGGCGGCGCCGACGGCGTAGCAGATCAGCGCACCGGCCGAGCCCCAGCCCCACTCGCGGCCCTGCTCGGCGACCAGCAGCAGCGGCACCAGGCAGGAGACGAGCGCGATCGCGCCCGGCCAGTCGATGCGGTGGTGGCTGGTGCGCTTGGGCAGGTGCAGGTTGCGCATGACGACGATCAGCGCCAGGGCGCCCAGCGGCACGTTGATCCAGAAGATCCAGCGCCAGCCGGCCAGGCCCAGCAGGGAGTCCAGGCCGGAGAAGAACCCGCCGGCGACGGGGCCCAGCACGCTGGAGGTGCCGAAGACCATCATGAAGTAGGCCTGGTACTTGGCCCGCTCCCGGGCCGGGACCACGTCGGCGATGATCGTCAGCGCCAGCGACATCAGGCCGCCGGCGCCCAGGCCCTGCAGGGCGCGCCAGGCGGCGAGCTCGTACATCGACGTCGAGATCCCGCACAGCGCGGAGCCGATGACGAAGATCGTGATGGCGGCGATGAAGAACGGCCGCCGGCCGTACATGTCGGACAGCTTCCCGTACAGCGGCGTCGAGATCGTCGACGTGATGAGGAAGGCCGTCGTCGCCCACGCCTGCAGGGAGAACCCGTCGAGGTCGTCGGCGATGGTGCGGATGGCGGTGGAGACGATCGTCTGGTCCAGCGCGCCGAGGAACATCCCCAGGAGCAGGCCGGACAGGATCGCCATGATCTGCCGGTGGGTGAACACCGGCGCCTCGGGTGCTGCCGGTCCCGGACCGGCGGTCGTGCTGCTCATGCGATCTCCTGGGCGTGGGGCGGGGCGGGGCGGAGGGAGTCGAGGCGGGCCTGCTCCAGGCCGTCGGCGAACCGGCCGAGCAGGGCGGTGAAGGTGACGAGCTCCTCGCGGGTGAACCCCTCGACGGCGCGGGCCAGCCGCTCGTGGCGGCGCTCCTTCATGGCGGTGACGACCTCGTGGCCCTCGTCGGTGACGGCCAGCAGGCTGGCGCGGCCGTCGTCGGGGTCGGGCAGCTTCTCGAGCAGGCCGCGCTTGACGAGGTCACCCGTCTGGCGGCTCGTCGTGGACGGGTCGGTGCCCAGGCGCTCGGCGAGGGCGGTGACGCGCAGCGGTCCGGCGTCGGCCAGGTGGAAGAGGACGAGGTGCATCGCGCGCTCGACCTCGCTCTGGCCGCGGGCCAGCTGGGCCTTGAGGGCGTGCAGCGCGCGCACCTGCCGGCCCACCTGGTCGGCCAGGGCGGCGACCTCGGCGGGGTGGCGCAGCGGGGAGCCCTCGGAGGGGGTGGCCGTCACCGGACGGTCCCCCGGGGCGGGGCAGGACATCGATCGGCTCCAGGGTGCGGGAGTGTCGCGCGGGGATCGTCGGCCTCGTGGTGTAACGGCCGGCCCCGCGGGGACGAAGTACCAGCCGGGGCATCGGCCGGGACGGCCAGATCCTTGACTGCTACATGCAACGAACGTGGACAAGCTACCAGCCGCGGGTGCGGGACGGGGGACTGCGACGTGTCGATCGACCACCAGGGTGCGGGGCCCTGCCGCACCGGGGTGCCCGACGGGCGCCGCCAGGCGGGTGGCACCCTGCTGACTGCTCCGTTCGAGCTGCGCTGCGCTACGGTGCCTAGTAACTCTATGTATCGGGAGAGCCACGTAGTGTCAGTCACGAACTGGTCGAGCGAGACGACGCTGGCACCCGACCCCACCTCCTCCCGCGCAGCGCGCCGCATCGTGGCCGACTGGTGCATCCGCGAGGGCGTGATCGGCGACGTCGTCGACACCCTGCTGCTGCTGACGGCCGAGCTGGTCACCAACGCCGTCCTGCACGGGCGCAGCGAGGTCGTCCTGCGCATCGGCCGCGCCGGGCACCGCGTGCGCGTCGGCGTCGGCGACGAGAACACCCGGCTGCCGCAGCGCCGCGACCTGGACCCCGACGCCCTCAACGGCCGCGGCATCGCCCTCGTCGAGGCCCTCGCCGACGCCCACGGCGTCGACGTCGACGCCCTCGGCAAGACCGTCTGGTTCGACGTCACCACCGCGCACGCCCCCGTGCGCAGCGCCCGCGTCAGCGCCTGAGCGCACCGGCCGCCCCGCGGCCCACCCGCCGCCGGGCCGTGTCCGCCCGGCGACCTACCCTGGTCCGGTGGCCGCACCCATCCGACCGGCCCGCAGCGCACCCCCGGTCCCCGGCGTCCTGCTGACCTCGGTCGCCGTCGTCCTCGCCGCGCTCGCGGTCCTGCTCACCGCCCTCGCCCTCGCCGGCGGGCTGGCCCCCTCCGTGCTCGGCGACCCGGGGCCCCTCGTCCGCTACGGCCTGCCCGTGGCCCGCACCGTGCACGACCTGGCCGCCTCGCTGGCCGTCGGCGCCTTCGCCGTCGCCACCGTCCTGCTGCCGCACCCGTCGGCGGCCTGGACGCGCGCCGTGCGCACCGCCGGGACCGCCGCCGGGGTCTGGGCCGTGGCCGCGCTGCTCGTCCTGGTGCTCACCGCGATGGACGTCATCGGCGCCGCCCCCGGCGCCGACGGCTTCGGCGCCCAGTTCGCCCAGTTCGCCCAGCAGATCGACCTGGGCCGCGCGCTGCTGGTCACCACCGTGCTGGCCGCCGTCGTCGCCACCGTCGGCGCCGCGGCCACCACCCCCACCGGCGCCGCCTGGGGCACCGCGCTGGCGGTGCTCGCCCTGCTGCCGCTGTCGCTGTCCGGGCACGCCTCCGGCTCGGCCTCGCACGAGACGGCGGTCAGCTCGCTCGCCTTCCACCTCGTCGGCGTCACCGTCTGGGTCGGCGGCCTGGCCGCGGTGCTGCTCGTGACCCCCTGGCGCGGGCGCTCGTCCGTCCCGCTCGCCGCGGGCGAGCGGCCCCTCGACCTGCCGGTGCTGGCCCGGCGCTACTCCACGATCGCCCTGTGGTGCTTCGCGGCCGTCGCGCTGTCGGGGGTCGTCAACGCCTCCGTGCGCCTGGGCGGCTGGTCCGGGCTGGCCTCCGGCTACGGCGCCCTCGTCGTCGCCAAGGTCGTCGCCCTGGTCGCCCTGGGGGCGCTGGGCGCCTGGCACCGGCGGCGGACCATCCCGCTGCTGGCCACCCGCCCGCGCGCCTTCGCGCGCATCGCCGCCGGCGAGCTGGTGCTGATGGGCGCCGCGACCGGCCTCGGCGTCGCGCTCAGCCGCAGCCCCACCCCGGTGCCCGACGACGCCCCGGGCTCCTCCGCGGCCGAGGAGCTGCTCGGCGAGCCGGTCCCGCCGCCGCTGAGCGCCGCCCGCTGGTTCACCGAGACCTCCCCGGACCTGCTGTGGCTGACCATCGGGGTGCTGGCCCTCGTCGGCTACCTGCTCGGGGTGCGCCGGCTGCGCGCCCGCGGCGACGGCTGGCCGGTGGGCCGCACGATCTGGTGGGTGGTCGGCTGCCTGGCGCTGCTGTTCGTCACCAGCGGCGGCCCCGCCGCCTACGGCCGGATCACCTTCAGCGCCCACATGCTCCAGCACATGCTGCTGACGATGGTGGTGCCGCCGATGCTCGTGCTCGGCGCGCCCGTCACCCTGGCGGTGCGCGTGCTGCCCGCGCGCCGCGACGGCTCGCGCGGCGCCCGCGAGTGGCTGCTGACGATCGTGCACTCGCGCTACCTGGCCCTCGTGGGGCACCCGCTGGTGGCGGCCGCGCTCTTCGCCGGCTCGCTCATCGTCTTCTACTACTCGCCGCTGTTCGAGCTCGCGCTGCGCACCCACGTCGGGCACGAGCTGATGATGGTCCACTTCCTCGGCACGGGGTACCTGTTCGCCTCCGTGCTCATCGGCGTCGACCCCGGCGCCCACCGGCCCGCCTACCCGCTGCGGCTGATCCTGCTGCTGGCGACGATGGGCTTCCACGCCTTCTTCGGCGTCGCCCTCATGCAGGGCACCCAGCTGCTGGCCGCCGACTGGTTCGCCCAGATGACCCCCGGCGCGGACCTGCTGGCCGACCAGCAGGAGGGCGGGGACATCGCCTGGGGCATCGGCGAGGTGCCCACCCTGGTGCTCGTGCTGGGCGTGGCGATCGGCTGGTCGCGCTCGGACACCCGGGAGAACCGCCGCCGCGACCGGGCCGCCGCCCGCGACGGCGACGCCGAGCTGGCCCGCTACAACGCGATGCTGCAGCAGATGGCCGACCGCGGGGGCAGCCGCGACGGCGGCTGACCGGGACGCGGCTGACCGGCCGGGTCAGGTCCGCGGGGCGAGCGTGCCGCGCAGCACGCTGTCTCCGCCGTGGGCCGGGTCGCCGTCGGCCGCCTCCCGGCTGACGTCGACGGTGGACCAGCGCCCGACGTCCACGCTCGCGGGCAGCGCGACCGTCAGGTCGGCGGCGCCGTCGACCGGGTCGACGGCACCGAGAGCGACCAGGCCGCCGTCGGCGTCCAGCAGCCACGCCTCCAGGTAGCCGTCCTCGGCGGGGGCCACGCCCTGCACGTGCAGGTGCACCAGGCGGCGCTCGCCGACGCTCTCCACCTCGGCGCTGCCCGAGCCGGAACCCTGCAGCGGGTCCAGCCGCGCGGCGGCCACCACCACCGGCGCGGTGCCCGGGTCCGGCCCGCCCTGCGGCGAGCGGGCGCCCAGCAGCCCGCCGAGCGCCCCGCCGACGGCCAGGCCGACCAGCAGCGCCGCCGCCACCGGCAGCCGGCGCCGCAGCCCCGACCGCCCCGCCGCGCCTCCCGCCGACCCTCCCGCCGGCCGCCGCAGCGGGGTCACCGGCACGGGCTGCGCGCCTCCTGCGGGGGTTCCGGAGGTCCCGGGGTTCCCGGGGTCCGCGTCCGGCGGGGTGCGCGGCTGCGCGCGCACGCCGGTGGCGCGGGCGACCGCCGCCCAGGTGCCCGCGGGGCCCCCGGCGGGGTCGTCGCGCTCGTCGGAGGCGGCCGCCCCCCCCCCCGTGCGCCCCACCCCGCCCACAGCGCGGGCGCGCCCGCCGGCGC
>NZ_JBJLSF010000119.1:0-11632 GCF_050871885.1 Kineococcus aridisoli
ACCCTGCGCCCAGGGCCTCGAGGGTGTCGCGGGGCGCGCGCCGCGGGGGCCGGCGCCGCCGGCGCACCGCCAGCAGGGGCGCGGCGACCAGGGCGGCCGGGAGCGCGAACGGCAGCACGGCGCCCAGGACGAGGGCCGCGACGCGCACGGACTCGCCCAGGGCGCGCCAGCCGGCGGCGAGGCCCCCGCCGAACCCCGGCGCCGCCGCGGCCCGCACGGCGCCGGCGCCGGCGGTGAGCGAGACCTCGACGGTGGCCATCGACACCTGGTCCGCCAGCACCCGCTGCCGGGCCTGCAGCGCCTCCAGGTCCGCCTGCCGGCGGGCGATCTCCCCCTCGAGGGCGAGGACGTCCGGGATCGTCGTGGCCTGCGGCAGCCGGTCGCGGAAGGTCGCCAGGACCGCCTGCGCGGACACCACGCGGCTGCCGACGTCGGCCACCTCGGCCGTCACGTCGGCGGACGCCGTGCTCCGCTCCAGCTGGGTGCCGAGCGCCGCGACGGCGTCGAGGACGTCGGCGGAGCGCGCGGCGGGCACCCGCAGCGTCAGGTGGGCCTCGCCGCCGCCGTCCTGCGCGGAGCCGCCCTCCCCGGCGGCGTCGCTCGCCGCGGCGCCGCCACCGCCGCCGGGACCGGTCCGGCTGGCCGTGACGAGACCACCCGCCCCGGTGGTCAGCCGCTGCACGGCCGCGCCGGCCGCGTCGAGGTCGTCGACCCGCACGGCGATGCTGCCGGTGGACACGACCGCGCGCGGCTGCGCGGCGGGGTCCAGCGCGGCGCCGGCCGCCGGGTCGACCGCGGCGGTGGCCGCCGCGTCGGCGGCCGTGCCCGGGGCGGCCTGCTCGGCGGTGGACCCGACGGCGGGCTCGGCGCCCGAGCCGGCCGAGGAGCCCGAGCCGGCCGAGGAGCCCGAGCCCGAGCCGGTGCACGCGGCGCCCGCCAGCAGCAGCAGGGCCAGCGCGGGCGCGAGCAGGGCGCGGCGGCGGGCCGCTCGCGGTGGCCGGGCCGCGGCGGCTCCGCCCGGGACGCTCGGTCGGGTCGGGTCGCTCACGTCGGCACCTCCGCTCGGAGCGGTCGTCCTGACCGCGCCGCTTCGACGGTGCGCCGCCCGCGGCGGTTCCCGCCCGCCACCCCGCCCACCCGCTCGCGACGGCGGGGAGCCGCGCGGCCGGACGTGCGACGATGGGAGCCCCGCCCGAGCCCGACGGAAGGTGCACACCGCCCGTGTCCCCGAGAGCCGCCGACGCACCGGCACCCGCCGCGACCGCGCCGGAGCTGCTGCGCAACTTCTGCATCATCGCCCACATCGACCACGGGAAGTCGACGCTGGCCGACCGCATGCTGCAGCTGACCGGCGTCGTCGACGAGCGGGCCATGCGGGCGCAGTACCTGGACCGGATGGACATCGAGCGCGAGCGCGGCATCACGATCAAGTCGCAGGCCGTGCGCATGCCCTGGGGCCTCGACGGCACCGACTACGCGCTGAACATGATCGACACCCCGGGCCACGTCGACTTCACCTACGAGGTCTCGCGCTCGCTGGCGGCGTGCGAGGGGGCGGTGCTGCTGGTCGACGCCGCGCAGGGCATCGAGGCGCAGACGCTGGCGAACCTGTACCTCGCCATGGAGAACGACCTCACGATCATCCCGGTCCTCAACAAGATCGACCTGCCCGCCGCGCAGCCGGAGAAGTTCGCCGAGGAGCTGGCCAAGCTCATCGGCTGCGAACCCGAGGACTGCCTGCGGGTGTCGGGCAAGACGGGCGTCGGCGTCGACGCGCTGCTGGACGAGATCGTCAAGCAGGTCCCCGCCCCGGTCGGGGACGCGGACGCCCCGGCGCGCGCGATGATCTTCGACTCGGTCTACGACACCTACCGCGGCGTGGTCACCTACGTCCGCGTCGTCGACGGCAACCTGAGCCCGCGCGAGAAGATCGTCATGATGTCGACGCGGGCGACGCACGAGCTGCTGGAGATCGGCGTCAGCTCGCCCGAGCCCGTCCCCTCCAAGGGGCTCGGCGTCGGCGAGGTCGGCTACCTCATCACTGGCGTCAAGGACGTCCGCCAGTCCAAGGTCGGCGACACCGTCACCAACGCGGGCAAGCCGTCGACGCAGGCCCTCGGCGGGTACCGCGACCCCAAGCCGATGGTCTTCTCCGGGCTGTACCCGATCGACGGCTCCGACTACCCGCTGCTGCGCGACGCCCTCGACAAGCTGAAGCTCAACGACGCGGCGCTGTCCTACGAGCCCGAGACCTCGGTCGCGCTCGGCTTCGGGTTCCGCATCGGGTTCCTGGGGCTGCTGCACCTGGAGATCGTGCGCGAGCGCCTGGAGCGCGAGTTCGACCTCGACCTCATCTCCACCGCCCCCAGCGTGCCGTACCAGGTGACGATGGAGGACAAGAAGGTCGTCGAGGTGACCAACCCCTCGGAGTTCCCCGAGGGCAAGGTCGCCGAGGTCCGCGAACCCGTGGTGCGGGCCACGATCCTCGCGCCCAGCGAGTTCATCGGCGCGATCATGGAGCTGTGCCAGCAGCGCCGCGGCGACCTGCAGGGCATGGACTACCTGTCCGAGGACCGCGTCGAGATGCGCTACCGGCTGCCGCTGGCCGAGATCGTCTTCGACTTCTTCGACCAGCTGAAGTCGCGCACCCGCGGCTACGCCTCGCTGGACTACGACGTGGACGGCGACCAGGCCGCCGACCTGGTGAAGGTCGACGTGCTGCTGCAGGGCGAGCAGGTCGACGCCTTCAGCGCGATCGTGCACCGCGACAAGGCCTACAGCTACGGCGTGATGATGGCCGGCAAGCTCAAGGACCTCATCCCGCGCCAGCAGTTCGAGGTGCCCATCCAGGCCGCGATCGGCGCGCGCATCATCGCCCGCGAGAACGTCCGCGCCATCCGCAAGGACGTCCTGGCCAAGTGCTACGGCGGTGACATCACCCGCAAGCGCAAGCTGCTGGAGAAGCAGAAGGAGGGCAAGAAGCGCATGAAGATGGTCGGGCGGGTCGAGGTCCCCCAGGAGGCCTTCATCGCCGCGCTGTCCTCCGACGCCGCGGGCGACAAGGCCAAGGACAAGACCGCCAAGAAGTAGCCCGCCGCCCGGCCGCGACCTCGCGGCGGGGCGCTTCAGCGCGCGCCGTCGCGGCCGCCCCCGTCGACGGCGGCCAGCGCCAGCCCGGCGAGCAGCGCCAGCGCCGCCACCAGCGCCCGCACGTCGTGCTCGCGCACCCACAGCCGCGGCAGGCCCACCAGCGGGATGCGGGCGCGGGCGATCCCGCGCACCTGCTCGGCGGGCACCGGGAGGGGGTCCGCCGCGCTGTTGGCATCCCCCCGGGTCAGGTAGCCGCCCGCCTCGACCCCCACGACCCGGTGGACGACGTCGCGGCCGGGGGCGGACGGGTCCGCGAACACGACGACCTGGCCGACCTCCGGCGCGCGCTCACCGACGGGCTGGGCGACGACGACGTCACCGGGGCGCAGCACCGGGGCCATCGAGCCGCTGACGACCACGCGCGTCGGCCAGCCGAGGACGGCCGGCACCAGCGACCACAGCAGCAGCGCGGCCACCGCCCACAGCACGGTGCGGGCCAGCACCCGCACCGACCACGCCCACCAGGGCTCCCCGGCCACCCCGGTCGCCTCAGGCCCGCCGGGCACCTCGATCGCCGCGCTCACCTCACGCCCCCGTCCCGGAACCGGTGGGCAGCCGCGGCACCGAGCCCGCCGGTGCGCCGGCCCCCACGACCCGGTCGCGGCCCGCGGCCTTGGCCCGGTACAGCGCCGCGTCGGCCGCCGCGAGCACCGGGGCCACGTCGTCGCCGTCCTGCGGGAAGGAGGCCACCCCGATGCTCACCGTCAGGGGAGCGGCCGTGCCGGTCACGGCCTGCACCCGCGCGCGCAGCCGCTCGCCGAGGGCCAGCGCCTCCGCCGGCGCCAGGTCCGGCGCGAGCACGCAGAACTCCTCGCCGCCGTAGCGGGCCGCGACCGTCCCCTCGCGCAGGTCCGCGCGCAGCAGCTGCCCGACCGCGCGCAGCGCCTCGTCCCCGGCCTGGTGGCCGTGGGTGTCGTTGAGCGCCTTGAAGTGGTCCAGGTCGAGCACGAGCACGGCGCAGGTGCCCGCCCGGGCCGCCGCGTCCGCGAAGCGGTGCACCAGCAGCTCGTCGAGGGCGCGGCGGTTGCGCAGCCCCGTCAGCGCGTCCGTCTCGGCCGCCTCGCGCAGCCGGGCCACGAGCTCGGTGCGGCCTACCGCCTGCCCGGCGTGGGCGGTGGCCTGCTCGGCCAGGCGCAGCGCCCGGCGGTCCAGGCGCCGGCGGGAGCCCCGCGCGGTGCCGGCGTGCTCCACGACGAGAGCGCCGGTCAGCCCGCCGGGGTGGCCGAAGGGCAGGACGGCGACCCCACGGGCCACCGGCAGCAGCCGGTCCAGCCACGGGTCCTGCGCGGCGTCCAGCTGCGCGAGCAGCACGGGCCGCCGTTCGCGCACTGCGGTGCCGACCGCCGCACCGGCCTGCCCCGCGTGGTCCCCGGCGTGGTCCGCGGCGTGGTCCCCGGCGTGGTCCCCGGGGGAGTCGACCGGGGGCCGGGCGGCGATCACCTGCGCCGTCACCGCGGGGTCGGCGCCGGACGCCGTGGTCCCGGCCGGCTCGGCGTCGAGCAGCACGACCACCGCCCGCCGGGCGGGCAGCTCCGCGCAGGCCAGCTCCAGGAGGACCTCACCCGCCGCGACGGTGCTGTCGCAGTCCTCCAGCGCCAGGGCGAAGCGGTGCAGCACGTCGGCGTCGTGCCGGCGCCGGCGCAGTTCCCGCTCGTTGACGGCCGCGAAGGTCGCCGTGGCCAGCGTCAGGGCCAGCAGCACGGCCCCGGCCAGGGCCAGGCGCGGCAGGTCGGGCTCCAGCAGCGGCGGCCCGAACAGCCCGGCCGCGTCGCCCTCGACGACGACCAGGCCGACGAGGACCTGCCACAGGGCCACCTTCACCCCGGTGCGGAAGGAGGCCAGCAGGGTGACGGCCAGGACGTGGAAGAGCACGATGAACGGCACCGGCCCGTCGAGCCCGCCCAGGCAGCGCAGCGCCCACGCCAGGTGGGTCCCGTCGGCGAGCAGCGCGGCGCCCAGCGCCAGCTGCGCCGTGCGCCGCGGCGCCCAGCGCAGCAGCGGCACGAGGGCGACGGTGGCGCCGTGCAGGACCGCCGCGGTCACCAGCAGCGGCCACGCGCCGCCGGCCGGCGAGGGGGACAGCAGGGCCGCGAGCAGCGGCGCGACCGTCACGACCGCACGGGTCGCCCCGATCCAGCGCAGCCGGTCTTGCAGGCTGAGCAGCCCCGCCGTGCCGGTCCGCCGCGGCGGGCGGTCCTCGGTCTGCTGCGGCGGCGGGTTGCTCGTGCGCGGCACGTCGGCTCCTCGGGGACGGGGCGTGCTGGAGGCGGTCGGGGCGGGGAAGGCGAGGGGCGGATCGGGGTGCAGGGGGGCCAGCGCGAGCTTGGGGTCGCGCCGGTCGAGGTGGTCCTGCAGCGCGAGGAAGAGCACCACCACCAGGAGCAGCAGCAGCGGGAACTCGCCGTGGCGGGCCACCCCGCGCACCGTCCGCGCCATCGCGGGCGGCAGGACGCCCAGGACGGCGCTGACGCGCGCCTGGACGGCCTCGCCCACCCGCTGCGGCAGCGACCGGCGGCTCGCGCCCTCCCGCGCTCCCGGAGCGGACGCCCTCCCGGGAGCGGAGGTCGTGGCGGGAGCCGCGGTGGGGGTCGCCGCGGGCCCGCCGGGGGCCGGTGCCGCTGCGAGCGCCCTGCCGGCAGACCCCGTGGAGGTCCCCGCGGTGGGGACGCCGCGGCCGCCGGGGCCTCCCGTCGCCGCGGACGTGCGGGCGGGGACGCCCGCCCCGGCGGGTGCGGTGGTCGGTGCGGTGGTGGAGGCGGTGGTGGGGGCGGCGGCCGGTGCGCTGCGGTTCGCCGCGCCGCGGGTCGGTGCGCTGCTCGGGGCCGGGGCGGCGACCGGCGGCGCGACCGGGGCGGTGGACGGGGCGGTGGAGGGGGCGGGCGCCACGACGCGGGAGGGCGCCGGCGCAGGAGCGGTCACGGGCGGGCCGGCGCTCGGGGGCGCGGCGGGGGTCTCCGGCGAGGACGTCTCCGGTGGGTCCGTGGCCGGCGGAGCCGTCACGGGGGTGGGCGGGGTCGGCGTCAGCACGACCTCCTCCCCGGCCGTGGAGGTCGCCGTCCACACGAAGCGGGCCTGCGCGCTGCTGCCGGGCTCGGCCGTGTCGTCGACCTCGGCGGTGAAGAGGTAGGTGGCGCTGCCGGTGCCGTCGGTGAGGACCAGGTCGGTGCTCGTGCCCTCCGGGCCGGCGGTGGCCAGAGCGGCCAGGTCGCCGTCGTGCAGGCGGCCGGTCGTGCGCGTGCAGGACGGGTCCGCCGCGGCGTCCACGGTCAGCCGCAGGTGCGGGGCCAGCGGACCGGCGATGTCGGTGGCCGACAGGACGAGGCGGGCGGTGGGCGAGGAGCCGCCCCCGGCCAGCGACACCCGCACGCACCGGCTCTGCGGCTGCCCGGGCACGAGGACGGCGCTGTCGAAGACACCACCGCCGTCGCTGCTCAGGGCCGCCAGCGAGGCGGTGGCCGGGGCGCTGACCGCCGTGGAGCGGTACTCGGCCGCCGACGTCCACGCCCCGCCCAGCACCAGGGCCGTCGCCACGAGCGGCAGCAGCGCCCGGTGCCCGGTGCGGGGCAGGGTGGAGGCACGTCGGTGCGGCACGTCCCCCCCTGTCCTGCGCTGCTGGACCGCGCGGTGCGCGGCCCCCTGGGGATCGGCAGACCGGCACCACCGCCTGACCGGCCGTTCGGCTGACGGGGTGGCTGTGCGTGAAGGCGGCGGGGCGCGCGGCCGATGCAGCGGTGTGCGTGGAGACGGTGCAGCGGGTGGTGCGGCGGCGGGACAGCGGGAGCAGGGGCGCGGGCGTGCCGCGCTGCTGCTGCTCGTCCTGCTGTGCGCGGTCGCCCTGCTGCGCCCCGTCGACGCGGCCTTCACCGCCACGGCCGGTGCGGGCACCGGCCGCGCGACCTCCGGGTCCTGGGCGACGAGGGGAACGCTGGTGTGGGCAGGCAGCAACGAGACGGGTCAAGCGGGCGAGATCGCGCCTCAGGACACCGTCGCCGTGAGGCAACCCACGACCATCGCCTCCGCCGGGACGTTCAGCCAGGCTGTGACGGGAGCCAGCTTCGCCTGCGCGGTTCGGGCCGCTGATGCAGCTGGGCAACCGGCGGGGAGTGCGCTCTGCTGGGGGTACAACACCGACGGCCAGATGGGCAACGGCACTGCTGGTGCCTTCACCAGCACCCCGCAACTGGTGGACGGCGGTGGGAGCTGGCGGGTGCTCGCCGCGGGCGACTCAGCCGCGTGCGGCGTGCGGACGACCGGATCGCTGTGGTGCTGGGGCTACTGGGCCAACTCCCAGCTCGGTGTCACGACCACGGCGTCGCTCCCCCGCCCCACGGAGATCACCGCCGCCCGTCCGACCACCTGGTCCGCCGTCTCGGGCGGCGGCACGCACTTCTGCGCCCTGAGCACCGACCAGCACCTTGCCTGCTGGGGCGACAACAGCACCGGCGCCCTCGGTGTCGGCCAGACCACGCCCGGGGACGAGCGCAGCTCAGGACAGGCCTTCACGAAGGTCGAGTCCTCGGCGACGTGGTCCTCGGTCAGCGTGGGCAGGAAGCACACCTGTGCTGTCGGTGCCGGTGGGACGCTCACCAGCGGGGAAGCTGTGGTCGCTGGGGCCTTGTACTGCTGGGGTGCCGGTGCTGCTGGGCAGCTGGACGGGAGGACCACCGACCACTACGTGCCGACCCTGGTGCAGAGCGGAGATCCCGGCCGCCGTTGGGCCTCGGTCACGGCCGGAGCCCAGCACACCTGCGCGTTGACGGCTGTCGGTGGAGCCTCCTCCGCCGGTGAGCTGTGGTGCTGGGGCAAGGTGCCCGGCAACGCGAGTGTCCTGTCGGCTCCTCAGCGGTTCGCTGGTGCGTGGGCATCGGTCGCGGCCAACCCCGCCAGCGGCGGCACCGGCGCCAGGTGCGCCGTCGGCGCGACCGATGCGCGGCTGCAGTGCGTGGGTGACAACAGCGGCGGCGTCCTCGCTGACGGGAGCACGATCTCGCGTTCCGCGATGGCGGGTGCTCTCGGGTCGGACAGTTGGCGTTCGGTCTCCTTGGGGGAGAAGTTCGGGTGCGGGGTGACGACGGCTGAGACGGTCAAGTGCTGGGGGGCTGCGAACGTCGGCCAAGTCGGGACCGGAGCGCAGTGGTACTGGTACACCCTGCGCGACACGGGCGCGGGCAGCGGCCCGTGGAGTTCCGTCGATACCTACAACCGCCACACGTGCGCCGTGCGCGGTGGCCAGGCCGTGTGCTGGGGGACGGGTGCCCAGGGACAGATCGGGAACGGGAGGTCGGCCGACGCCGGCACCCCGCAGGTCGTGGACACCTCGGCGGTCGCCGACCCGCCGACCGGGTGGCGGCGCGTCACGGCCGGTGGGCAGTTCAGCTGCGGCATCGACACCGCCGGCCGAGCCTGGTGCTGGGGGGCGGCGAACCGGCTCGGGACCGCGTCGGGGCAGGGTAGTTCCGTGCCGGTGCGGGTGGACACCCCTGCGGGCATGGCCGCCGGTACGTGGGCGACGATAGACGGCGGGGCGGAATCCACCTGCGGGATCCGCAGCGAAGGCAGCCTGTGGTGCTGGGGCGACGGTGGCGAGGGCCAGTTGGGTGTCGGGGGCCTCAGTTCCACGCGGGCGCCGGTCCGCGTCGGCAGCGACGCGGACTGGACAGGGGTGCAGGTCGGGGCCGCCACCGTCTGCGGCACCCGGCGCGGTGGCTCGCTCTTCTGCTGGGGCAAGGATGACAAGGGTCAGGTCGGTGACGGTGGTGCGATGAGCAGTACCAGTCGCTTGAGCACGCCGGTGCGGCTGCCGGGGACGTGGTCCTCGTTCGCCCTGGGCGAGAGTCACGCCTGCGCGGTCAACACTGCAGGACTGCTGTGGTGCTGGGGGTCCAACGAGAGCGGGCAGTTCGGCGACGGCACCACCACCGACAGTTCCACGGCCCCGCGGAAGGCCGGTCGCCCGAGCCCTGGTGCCGGCGCGGAGCCCGACGTGGACGCTGGAGCCAGCGGTGACCGCCGTTGGACGACGGTCACCGCGGGGAGTGCCTCCACCTGCGCCGTGAGCAGTGACGGCACCTACTGCTTCGGCAACAACCCTCGGGGGATGCTCGGTTTCGGCTCCACGGAAAGCCCGGTGAGGACGCCCACGAAACTGCCCGGCGGGCCCACCTACGTTCTCACCTTCTCGCACGAGACCCTCCTGGCCGTGCGCTGACGCAGCGTCACCCGTGCGGGCGCTCTGGTTGAACCTTCACGCGCCCGATGCTCCTGGAGAACCTCCCGCACCTCGACCCCGCAGACCCGCAGCCCCTGGAGATCCGATGACCACGCGCTCGAAGCTCCGCCGGGGCGTCGCCACGGCCGTCGTCCCGCTCGGGCTGCTGGCCGGCACCGCGGTCGTCGTCCACGACTCCCACGCCGCGTTCACGACGTCGACGTCGGCGCCGGGGACGTTCACCGCGGGGAACCTCGTGCTGACCAGCAGCGCCCAGTCCACGCCGTTCGCCACGGGCGCGATCAACCCCGGCACCACCGACCGGCGCTGCGTCGTCGTCACCAACGGCGGCACCACGGCCGCCGACGTCGTCCTCCACGTCACCGACTACGCGGCCCAGAACGGCGGCGACGCCGCCGGCACGAACCTCGAGGACCGCCTGCAGCTGACCGTGGAGGCCGCGCCGGGCGACCAGTCCGCGACGTGCACGTCCTCCCTCACCACCCCGACGACGCTGTTCACCGGGACCCCGAAGGACCTCTCGGCCAAGAACACCGTCGCCGCGGGCCTGCCCACGAGCGGCGTGGCGAAGGACGGGAAGGTGACCTACCGGATCACCTACGCGCTGGCGAACCAGCCGGACCTCCCCGACGGCACGGGCGGCAACAACACCGAGATGAACGACAGCATCGCCTTCAGGCTCACCTGGTTCGCGCGCAGCGTCTGAGCGGCGTCCCTCAGACCGCCGGCCGCCACCCCAGCAGCGGGCCCAGCCGCGTCGCGGTGTCGGTGAGGATCTGCACGTAGTCCTCGTGCTCGAAGCCGAACGGCAGCGCGAACACCACCTCGTCGACGAGCTGGAACCCCGCGTCGGCCTGCAACCGCTCGGCGATCTCCGCGCTGGTGCCCAGCAGGTCGTGGGCGAACAGCAGCCGCCCCGGTCCCTGGGGGACGCCGACCCGGGCGGAGCGGGGTTCGACGTACGCGCGGTACTTCTCGACCTGGGCGGGGGTGGCGGAGTCGGTGGGGACGACGACGAGGCCCTGCGAGGCGCGCCCGGCGGGGTGCAGCTCGCGGAAGGCGCGCAGGTGCGAGGCCTGGATGCGGGCGAAGTCGGTCGAGCCGTCCTCGGCGCGCACGACGCTGGAGGCCAGCAGGTGCAGGCCGTGCGCCCCGGCCCACTGCGCCGAGCGCAGGCTCGCGCCGCCGTACCAGAGCCGGTCGGCCAGGCCGGGGGAGTGCGGTTCGACCCGGTCGGTGAACACCTCGATGCCCTCGGTGCCCGCGAAGGTGCTGGCCCGCTGCCCGGCCAGCAGCCGGTGCAGGCGCAGCACGCGCTCGTAGGAGAAGTCCTCGGCGTCGGCGGTGTCGGGGTAGAGGGCCTCGCGCACCCGCTCGAAGTGCATGGGCGGGCCGACGCTGACGCCGGGGTTGACCCGTCCGCCGGTCAGGACGTCGACGGTGCCGAGGTCCTCGGCCAGCCGCAGCGGGTTCTCCCAGCCCAGCGGGGTGACGGCCGTGCCCAGCTCGATGCGGGAGGTGCGCTGGGAGGCGGCGGCCATGACGGCGACCGGTGAGGAGATGCCCGGCTGCAGGTGCCGGTGGCGCAGCCAGGCGCTGTCGAAGCCCAGCCGCTCGCCGAGCTCGATCACCTCCAGCGTGCTGCGGTGGCCGGGACCGGGGTCGGCCGGGTCGAAGGAGCCGATGGTCAGGAAGCCCATGCGGCGCAGCGGTGCTCCGGCGATCGGCATCTCAGGGCGTCCTCTCGAAGCCGGCGCTCGCGGTGACCGTCCCGGGAGCGACCTCGGTGAAGCCGCCGTCGCGCACGTCCACGCGGTCGGCGGCGGGCAGCACGGGCGCCCCGGTGAGCACCCGCAGCGGGAAGCCCGCCTGCTGCCAGGGTCCCACCGCGGCGGCGGGCAGCTGCTCGAACGCCAGCTGCGCGGCGTGCCCGACCTGCGCGGCGGCCTTGCCGGTGCTCATGCCCACCCCGGGGGTCAGCCGGACCGTCAGCAGCCCGTCCGGTGCGGGCACGGGCAGGTCGTCGGGGTCGGTCAGGTCCAGGCCGCCGACCTGCAGGGGCTTCAGCAGCGCCGGGACGTGCTCGCGCGGGTGCGGGGCGAAGGCCCGCACGGCGGCGTCGCCGGCGCGGGAGGTGCCGCAGTCCTCCTCGCGCACGATGACGTCCTGGGAGACGTCGACGAGGCGACGGGTGAGGTAGCCGGAGTCGGCGGTGCGCAGCGCGGTGTCCGCCAGACCCTTGCGGGCACCGTG
>NZ_JBJLSF010000120.1:0-11317 GCF_050871885.1 Kineococcus aridisoli
CCCAGCCCCACCGCCCGCCCCCCGCCGCGCACCACCCCGCCGTCGCCTGCAGCCGCCCCCCCCACCCACCCCACACCGCAGTGGATCGGGGGATCGGGGTCCCCCGGAGCCCGGGCGTCAGGCCCGCGGCAGCGGGAGGACGAGGACGGTGGCGCCGGCCTCGTCGACGACCTCGAAGGCCGTCGCGTCGGCGCGCAGCACCGCCGCCTGCATGTCGCAGGTCAGCTCCCGCGCGCCGACGCCGAGGAACTCCCCGGCGGGCCGGGCCGCGCCGTCGGCGGTGCGCACCAGCGCCCGGTAGGTGCGCCCGTCGGCGAACCCGGTGGCCGCGAACGTCACCTCCACGCCCCACGTGTGCGGGACGACGACGGCGGGCCCCGCGGCCCGCACGCCCGCGCCCAGCCCCGCGTCGGCCACCGTCAGCGGCAGCCGCTCGACGGCGACGGCCGGTGCGGGGGCGCCGTCCGGGCGGGTCAGCTGCCAGGTCGCGCCCGTGGCCACGGCCGCCGCCACCACGGCCGCGGCGACGGGGGCCAGCACCGCGCGCAGCCGCCCGCGGCGGGCCTGCCGGCGCTCGCGGCGGCTGCGCAGCACGGACTCCTCGCGGACCGCGGCCAGCACCTGCTCGCCCAGCGCGCGCGGGGGCGCCGGCGGCCCGGGCAGCCGCTCGGGGTCGACCAGCCGCAGGTCCTGCGCCAGCGGGGCCAGCTCCGCCAGCTCCGCCCGGCACTCCGGGCAGCCGTCGAGGTGCGCGCGCAGCCGCGGCTCCTCCTCGGCCGGCAGCAGGCCGAGGGCGAACAGGCCCAGCTGCTCGCGCAGCTCGCGGTGGGCGCCCGGCCCGCTCACGGCTCCACCCCCATCTCGTCCATCGCCACCCGCAGCGCCTTCAGCCCGTAGAACACCCGGCTGCGCACGGTGCCGACCGGCACGCCCAGCTCGGCGGCGACCTCGCCCGGTGGGCGGTCCTTCAGGTACGTCTCCACGATGGCCGTGCGGTGGTCGGGGGACAGCCGGCGCAGCGCCTCCTCCACGACCCACCCGCGCAGCAGCCGCTCGCCGGGGTCCTCGGCGGGCTGGCCCGCCCCGTCCCCGGCCGCCCCGGCCACGTCCGCCACGAGCGCACCCTGCCAGGGCCGCGCGCCCGCCGCACGCACGTGGTCGAGGACGGCGTTGCGGGCGATGGCGAACAGCCACGTCCGCAGGCTCGCCAGCGCCGGGTCGTAGCGGTCGGCGGCCCGCCAGGCGCGCAGGAAGGTCTCCTGCACGACGTCCTGGGCGGCGGCGGCGTCGCCCAGGCCGCGCAGCGCGAAGCGGTGCAGCTCGGCGCCGTGCGCGGCGTAGGCGCGCGCGACGTCGGCCTCGTCGCGCAACCCTTCGCGCAACCCCTCGCGCAACCCCTCGCGCGGGCCCTCGTGCGGCCGCCGCCGCGGGTCCTGCGCCACCCGGCCGCGCCGCCCCTGCCGCAGTCCCATCGCCCTCCGTCCGCCGCCGCCGTCCCCGCCCCGCTCCCGCTCGCGCCCCCGCGCGGGCGGTCCGGCAGCCCCCCTCAGGCCGCCGGACCGCCTGCGGGTCAGGGCAGCTTCAGCGCCAGGTCGGTGACGGCCGCGTCGAGGGTCCCGCGCACCGTCGCCTTCCCCGTCAGCAGCGAGACCTCGTGGACGGTGGAGCGGCCGGCGTCCTTCCCGGTGCCCGGCACGACGGCGTAGCCGGTGGTGCCGGCGATGTCGAAGCCGACGTCGCCGGACAGGTCCACGCCCAGCCTGCCGGTGGCGGCCAGCGTGCCCGCGTTGGCGGGGGACTGCACGGCCACCTGGTCGGTGGTGGTGCTGAGCACGAACAGCGTCGTGGCCGTGGCCTCGTCGAGGTCGGCGTTGGTGTACGCCGCGGCCGTGACGCCGGTGGTGGTGCCGGCGGTGGGCGGGGTGGTCAGCGGGGTGTCGGCGACGGTGGGCGCACCCGGTGCCGCGAACGGCTGGCGCAGGTTCTGCCCGGTGTCGCTGACGATGCGCAGCGCGTTCGCCGCCGGGTTGAAGTCGACGCCGAAGGCGGTGCCCTCCAGCGGCACGCTGAGCTGCAGCACGCGGGTCGCGGTGGCCCGGTGCACGTCCAGGACGTAGACGCCGCCCCGGTCGCCGACGCCGTAGACCTGCCGGTCCTGCACGCGGGCGTCGATGCCGACGAGGCGGGTGTCGCCCTGCAGGCCCTGCAGGGCGCCGGTGTGCTTGACCTCGCCGGGGCGGGCGGTGGAGAAGGTCACGAGGCGGGTGCCGTCCACGAGGCCGACGGCGCGGGGGGAGTCCCCGTGCCCGTGCCCGCGGCCGCCGTCGGTGGCGGTCGCGGTGGCGGCGGGGACGAGGACGACGGCGGCCGCGGCGGCGGCGGCGACGAGCGCGGTACGGGGTCGCACGGGGTTCCTCCAGGTGTCCGGGGCCCGGCCGGTGCCGGGTTCGGGGGTGCTTACGCGCCCCACCCGCCCCGCGTTCACCCGCCCCGCGTCCACCCGCCCGGCGTCCACCGCTCCGGGCGGGTCCGCGCTCCCGGCGGGAGGTCGCCGCGAGCGGCGCCGATAGCGTGGGGCACCGTGAGCGCGACGACCGGTGCCGGGCAGCGGACCGGCGACCGGCGGGGGGACCTGCCCGCGGTCGGCATGGTCCTCGGCGCGGCGGCCTCGGTGCAGGTCGGCGCCGGCGTGGCCAGCTCCCTGTTCGCCTCCGTGGGCCCCGCGGGTGCCGCCGCCCTGCGCCTGGTGGTCGCCGGCCTGGTCATGCTGATCGCCGTCCGCCCCCGGGTGCGCTCCTGGACGCGGCGGCAGTGGCTGCTGTCGGCCGGTTTCGGCGTCAGCCTCGCCGCGATGAACACCTCCTTCTACGAGGCGCTCTCGCGCATCCCGCTCGGCGTCGCCGTCACCTGCGAGTTCCTCGGGCCGCTGGTGCTCTCGGCGGTGCTCACCCACCGCCGCCGCGACCTGCTGTGGGTGGGGCTGGCGCTCGCCGGTGTCGCCGGGCTCGGGTTCGGCGGGGACGGCGCCGGCGGTTCGCTGGACCCGCTGGGCGTCCTGCTCGCCCTCACCGCGGGCGCGTTCTGGGCCTGCTACGTGCTGCTGAGCGCCCGCGTCGGCGCCGCGACCCCCGGCCAGAGCGGGCTGGCCGTCGCCAGCGCGATCGCCGCGCTGCTGGTGACCCCCGTCGGCGTCGTCACCGCGGGCGCCGACCTGCTGCACCCGCACGTGCTCGCCCTGGGCCTGGTGGTGGCGCTGGCGAGCTCGGTGGTGCCGTACTCGCTGGAGCTCGTCGCGCTGCGGCGGCTGCCGGAGCGGACCTTCGGCGTCCTGCTCAGCCTGGAACCGGCCATCGCCGCCGTCGTCGGCTTCCTGCTGCTCTCGCAGGCGCTGCCGTGGACGTCGGTGGTCGCCGTCGCCGTCGTCGTCGCCGCCTCCGCCGGGTCGACGGCCTCGGCCGGCCGCGAGCGCCGCCGCGCCGATCGTGATCTCGCGACGCGCGCCGCCGGTGGGGGCGGCTAACCTCGGCGACGTCGTGCGGTGCGGTGGTGCCGCACCGCGGTGCAGCAGTCCGTCGAGGAGGACGACCGTGACCACGCCAGAGACCAGCAGCGCGACCCCGCTGACGGTGGCGCCCGACCCGGCGTTCGCCGCGCAGGCCGTGGCCGGCCCCGACCTCTACGAGCGGGCCGCCGCCGACCGGCTGGGGTTCTGGGCCGAGCAGGCCCGCGAGCACGTCACCTGGGCGAAGGACTTCGAGGAGGTCCTCGACTGGTCGGGCGCGCCGTTCGCGAAGTGGTTCGTCGGCGGCGAGCTCAACGTCGCGGTGAACTGCGTGGACCGCCACGTCGCGGCCGGGAACGGCGAGCGGGTGGCCATCCACTTCGAGGGCGAGCCCGGCGACACCGCCACCGTCACGTACGCGCAGCTGCACGAGCAGGTCCAGCGCGCCGCGAACGCCCTGGCCGCGCTGGGCGTGCAGGCCGGCGACCGCGTCGCGATCTACCTGCCGATGCTCGTGGAGTCCGTCGTCGCCATGCTCGCCTGCGCCCGCCTGGGCGCGGCGCACTCGGTGGTCTTCGGCGGCTTCTCCGCCGACGCGCTGCACTCGCGCATCGTCGACGCCGAGGCGAAGGTCGTCATCACCTGCGACGGCTCCTACCGGCGCGGCAAGCCCACCACCCTCAAGCCCGCCGTGGACGCGGCGCTGGCCAAGGGCGCCCCGAGCGTGACGAACGTGCTCGTCGTCAAGCGCAACGGCGAGGCGGTCGACTGGACCGAGGGCCGCGACGTGTGGTGGCACGAGGCGCTGGCGGCCGCGAGCCCCGAGCACGAGGCGCAGGCCTTCGACGCCGAGCAGCCGCTGTTCATCCTCTACACCTCCGGCACCACCGGGAAGCCCAAGGGCATCCTGCACACCTCCGGCGGCTACCTCGTGCAGACCGCGTACACGACGAAGAACGTCTTCGACGTGCGCCCCGAGCGCGACGTCTACTGGTGCACCGCCGACGTCGGCTGGGTCACCGGGCACAGCTACGTCGTCTACGGCCCGCTGGCCAACGGCCTCACCCAGGTGGTCTACGAGGGCACCCCCGACACCCCCGACAAGGACCGCTGGTGGTCCATCGTCGCCAAGTACGGCGTGACGGTCCTCTACACCGCGCCGACGGCGATCCGGACCTGCATGAAGTGGGGCGAGGAGTACCCCGCCCGCCACGACCTGTCCTCGCTGCGGGTGCTGGGCAGCGTGGGGGAGAACATCAACCCCGAGGCGTGGGGCTGGTACCGCCGCGTCATCGGCGGCGGCCGCACGCCCGTCGCGGACACCTGGTGGCAGACCGAGACGGGCGGGCACATGATCGCCCCGCTGCCGGGGGTGACGACCCTCAAGCCCGGCAGCGCGCAGGTGCCGGTGCCGGGGATCGTCGCCGAGGTCGTCGACGACGCCGGTGAGCCGCTGGGGCACGGGCAGGCCGGCTACCTCGTGGTCACCGAGCCGTGGCCGGCGATGCTGCGCGGCATCTGGGGCGACGAGCAGCGCTTCAAGGACACCTACTGGGCGCGCTTCCCGGGCCGCTACTTCGCCGGCGACGGCGCCAAGCGCGACGAGGACGGCGACATCTGGCTGCTCGGGCGCGTCGACGACGTCATGAACGTCTCCGGGCACCGGCTGTCCACCGCCGAGATCGAGTCGGCGCTCGTCTCGCACCCCGACGTGGCCGAGGCCGCCGTCGTCGGCGCCACCGACGAGACGACCGGCCAGGCCGTCGTCGCGTTCGTCATCCTGCGCGGCGGGCACGAGCAGGGCCCGGACACCGTGGCGGACCTGCGCAACCACGTCGGCAAGGAGATCGGCCCCATCGCCAAGCCGAAGTCGATCATGGTGGTCGCCGAGCTGCCGAAGACCCGCTCCGGCAAGATCATGCGCCGCCTGCTGCGCGACGTCGCCGAGCACCGCCCCACCGGCGACGTCACCACCCTCACCGACTCCACGGTGATGGACGCCATCACCCGGGGCATGAGCGCCTCCAGCGGCGACTGAGCCCGCCGGCTCCCGCACCCGCTCCCGCACCGCACCACCTCCCACCGCACCACCTCTCCACCGCACCCCCTCCTCCGCGCCGCCGCGCGGGCGAGGGGGTGCGGCACGCTGCGGGGGTGCACGAGCGCTCCCGCCCCGTCCGCCGCCCCGCCCGCCGTCCCGCCGGCCGTCCCACCACGACCGCCGCGGCGGTCCTCCTGACCGGCGCGGCGGCCGCCGGTGCCGTCGTCGCACTGCTGCCGCAGTGGACGGGTCTGGCGGGCACCACCCCGTTCGCGCAGGCCGTGGCGTTCCGGCTGCCCGTCGGCCTGGGCCTGGGCGGGCTCGCCGCGCTCACCGGGCTCGCCGCCCTGCGCGGGCGCCGGCTGCGGCGGCTGCTGCTGCCCGCGGCGAGCGTCCTGGCCGTGGCCGCCGCGGGGTCGCTGGCGACCACGCTGACCCGGGGGCTGGGCGCCGGCACCCTGCCGCCGGCGCAGCCCGGCGACGTGACCGTCCTGGCCGCCAACGTCCTGCACTCCTCCGCCGACCCCGCCGACGTGGCGCGCCTGGCGGTGGCCGCGGGCGCGGACGTGCTCGCGCTGCCGGAGGCCGACCGCGCCTACGCCGACGACGTCGCCGCCCGGGTGCGGGCCGCCACGGGCACCGGGGTGCAGGTCCTCTTCGCCACCGACCGCGACGGCCGCTCCGGCGAGGGCACGGCGCTGCTGGTCTCCGAGCGGCTGGGGGAGTACCGCGCCACCGGTGAGCTGTCCGGCGGCCTGCGCGCGGTCGTCACCGCCGCACCCGTCGCCGGCTCCGGGCCCGTGCTGGCCGCCGCGCACACGGCCGCCCCGGTGCCGGAGCTGCTGCAGGAGTGGCGCCGGGAGGTGCGGGCCGTCGCCGACTGGTGCGCGGCCACCCCCGGGGCGCTGCTGGCCGGCGACCTCAACGCGACCCTGGACCACCCCGTGCTGCGGCTGCGGGGGACGTGCGTGGACGCCGGGCTGCAGACGGGCACCGCCGCGCACGGGACCTGGCCGCTGCGGCTGCCGGCCGCGCTGGGCGCCACCATCGACCACGCGCTGGCCGACGGGGCCTCCTGGCGGGCCGTCGGCACCCGCGTGGAGGTGGTGCGCGGCAGCGACCACCGGGCGCTGCTGGTGCGCTGGCGCCCGGTCGGCTGAGCCCGCCGCGGGGACGCGCCGTGCCGGTGCGCCCGCACCGGGCGACGGCGCTGCTCCGTCGGGGCGAACCTGCCCGGCGGGGTCCACGAGTTCCCCGGATCGCCCCCGCGGAAGAGGTTGAGAGCCGTAGGGTCTGGTCCTGGTCGTCGCTCGTCCCCCCTGTGCGAGAGCGACCTCAGCGTCGCCGTCGGACCCCCCGCCGACGGCGACGCGTCCTGCCCGGCGCGGCCCCGCCCGCCGCCCCGCCCGCCGCCCCGCCCGCCGTCCCGCGGCCCGCGGATCGCGTGTCGGCGGGCCCTCCCGCTGCACGCGCCCGCGCGAGTCCCTAGGGTTCTCCCCGGCACACCGGCACCCGCGCGGTGGCAGGAGGAGGAAGCGATGACCACCCTGGACGACCGCCCCGTCGGTGCGCCCGAGCGCACGATCGGTCAGCTCGTGGCCGACGCCACCAAGGACGTGTCCGAGCTCGTGCGCTACGAGGTCGCCCTGGCCAAGGCCGAGATCACGGCCGACGTCAAGAACGGCGCCCTGGGCGGCGGGATGTTCGCGGTGGCCGGCGTCTTCGGCTTCGTCGCCTTCGTCTTCCTCGGCGTGACCGTGGCCTACGCCCTCGTCGAGGGGGCCGGCTGGCCGGTCTGGCTCTCCTTCCTCGTCGTCGCCGTCGCGATGCTCGCCGTCGCCGGCGCGCTGGCGGCCGTCGGCTTCGGCCGCCTCAAGCAGGTCCGCCCGCCCGAGCGCACCATCCGCACCTCCAAGGACACCGTCGCCGCGATCAAGGCGGCCGCCAGCGGCAAGCCGGTCGCCAAGACCATCGCCGCGCGCCCGGGCGCCACGCCCACGACCACCGGCGCCACCCGCATCGGGCACTGACCCGCACAGCGCGCGCCGTGGCGCCCGGGGCGGCGGCCGACGTCTCCGCGGTCCTCGTCGAGGGACCCTGGCGGCACCGGCTCGTCGCCGCGCACGGCGCGCGCTTCCACGTCGCCGAGCTCGGCAGCGGCCCGCTGGTGCTGCTGCTGCACGACTTCCCGCAGTTCTGGTGGGCCTGGCGCTCGCAGCTGGTCGCCCTGGCCTCCGCGGGGTACCGGGCGGTGGCGATGGACCTGCGCGGCTACGGCGCCTCCGACAAGCCGCCCCGCGGCTACGACACCCCCACTTCGGCCGCCGACGTCGCCGCCGTCGTGCGCGCCCTCGGTGAGCGCGACGCCGTCGTCGTCGGCCACGGCGTCTCCGGGCGCACCGCGTGGGCGCTGCCGGTGCTGCACCCCGAGCAGGTGCGGGGCATCGTCGTCGTCGGCGCCGCCCACCCCTCGCTGACGCGCCGGGTCCTGCTGGACCGCGTCCTCGACGGCCCGCGCGAGGGCCTGGGCACCACCGGCGCCGCGCTGGCGCGCCAGCTGCCGCTGCTGCCCGAGCGCCGCCTGGTGGCCGGCGACGGCGTCGAGCGGGTGCTGCGCGCCTGGTCCGGGCCCGGCTGGCCGGGCCCGCAGGAGCTCGCCCGCTACGCCGAGGCGATCCGCGTCCCCTTCGTCGCGCACTCGGCGCTGGAGTACCACCGCTGGATCGCGCGCTCGGCGCTGCGCGCCGACGGCCGCCGCTTCGCCGCCGCGCTGCGCGCCGGGGTGCAGGTCCCCGTGCTGCAGGTGCGCGGCGAGCTGGACCCGACCGTCTCGCTGCGCGCCCTGGACGCCGGCGCCGACCACGCCCACGGCCCGCACCGCGCCGTCGAGGTCCCCGACGCGGGGCACTACGTGCCCGAGGAGGCCCCGGACCGCATGGCCTCCCTGCTCACCGGCTGGCTCGCCCGCTGGTGAGCCCACCGGCGGGTGCGCCGGTGGGCCCGGGGCCTCACTCGCTCGTGCAGGCCCCGGTGCCGACCCGCCCGCCGCCGGCCGCGGCCTCGGCGAGCACCTCGTCCAGCTCCGCCGGCGTCAGCGCGTAGCCGGTGTTCTCGTCGTCGAGGGACTTGGCGAACACCACCCCGGCGACCTCGCCGTCCTCGGTGAGCAGCGGGCCGCCGGAGTTGCCCGGCTGCACGGTGCCGTTGACGGAGTACACCTCGCGCACCACGTCGGCGGTGTCGTAGATGTCGCGGCCCTGGGCCTGCAGCACCTGGCGCACCCGGGCCGTGGCCAGCACGAACGGCCCGTCGAGCGGGAAGCCGGCCACGACCGCGGCGTCCCCGCGCTGCAGCGCCCCGCTGCGCGGCAGCGGGGCGGCCCGCAGCTCCGGCACGTCGAGGACGGCCAGGTCCAGGGACGGGTCGTAGGCCACGACCGTCGCCGGGTACTGCCGGCCCACGCCCTGCGGCTGCACCAGGGGTGCCTCGACCCCCGCGACGACGTGGGCGTTGGTCACCACCCGCGCCGAGCCGCCGGCGCGGGCCGCGACGAACCCGCTGCCCTCCAGCCCGCGCTCGCAGGAGCGCGCCACCCCGGTGACCTTGACGATCCCCGGCTGCGCGGCCCGCAGCCCCGGGGTGTCCGGCACCGCGGCGGCGGGCGGGTCGACGGGGTCGATCGGCTCGGCGTCCAGGCCGGTGAACACGCGCGGGAAGCCGCTGGCCTGCGCGGCCGACCAGAACCCGGCGAGCACCCCGCCGGTGCGCTCGGGCACCAGCGCGTCCACGGCCCCCACCACGCGCGAGCCCGTCACGGCCTGCACCACGGTGGGCAGCGGGGCGGTGCGGGCCGCGCCCGCGACGACCCACACCACCAGCAGGGTGGCGACCAGCCCCGCCAGGGCGCCGAGCACGGCGTCGGCGAAGCGGGCGGGCCGCCAGCTGACCCGCGAGCGCAGCCGCAGCCCCACCAGGCCCAGCAGCAGCCGGCCCACGACCGCCAGCGCGAGGGTGCCGACGACCACGACGAGCGTGCGCCGCACCCCGGGCACCCAGCCGTCGACGACCTGCGGCAGCACGACGACACCGAGCGCGGCCCCGCCGACCAGCCCGGCGAGGCCGGCCAGGCCGACGAGCAGCCCCTCGCGGTAGCCGGCGACGAGCTGGGCGAGCAGCAGCGCCACGAGCAGGACGTCGAGGACGGTGGAGGGCGTCACGGCGCCGACCGCCCCGCCCAGGCCAGCGCCTGCTCCAGCGGGATCTCCACGACCGCCCGCGGGCGCGAGCCGATCCCGCCGAGGTCGAGGACCCGCACGAGGACCTCGGCGGTGAAGCCCCACACGAGCAGGCCGCGGACGGCGAAGGCGTCCCCGGCGTAGCCGCCGGGGGCGCGCACCCGGCGCACCGCCTCCGGGGCGAGCAGCTCGGCCAGCGGCACCCGCTCGACGCGGGCCACCTCGCCGGGGTCGCGGACCCCGACGGGGCAGGGTTCGCGCCAGTGCCCGACGACGGCGGTGACGCGGTGGCCGGAGTGGGCCAGCAGCAGCGCCGGCAGCTCGCCGAGCACGTCGACGCCCGCGGGGAGCAGACCGGTCTCCTCGGCGGCCTCGCGCAGCGCCGTCGCCGCGGGGGAGGGGTCGCCGGGCTCGCTGCGCCCGCCGGGGAAGGCGACCTGCCCCGAGTGCTGGCGCAGCGTGCCGGCGCGCTCGGTGAGCAGCACCTCGGGCCCGGCGGGGCCGTCGGCGAGGAGGACGAGCACGGCCGCGTCGCGGTGCCGGCCGGCGGCCCCCGGCGCACCGGCGCGCCGGTCCTCGTGCCGGTCCTCGTGCCAGGCGAGGTCGTCGAGGGTCACGGTGGGCAGCCGCTCGGCGAGCGGGCGCAGCCAGCCCGGCAGCGCGCCCCCGGCCTGCCCGCGCCCGGCCCGCGGGGCGGTCCCGGCGCTCACGCCAGCGCCGCCGCGGGACCCCGCTTGACGAGCTTCGCCGCCGCGACGGGGTCGCTCTCGCCGATGCCGTACGAGGGGCACAGCCGGCTGACCGGGCACGCCCCGCAGGCCGGCCGGCGGCTGTGGCAGGTGCGCCGGCCGTGGAAGATCATGCGGTGGTTGAACATCGTCCAGCCGCTGCGCTCGATGAGCCGGGCCAGGTCGGCCTCCACCTTCACCGGGTCCTCGTGCTCGGTGAAGCCCAGCCGCCGCGAGAGGCGGCCGACGTGGGTGTCCACGGTGATCCCGGGCACGCCGAAGGCGTCGCCGAGCACGACGTTGGCGGTCTTGCGCCCCACCCCCGGCAGCGTCACCAGGTCCTCCAGCCGCCCCGGCACCTCGCCGCCGAAGTCCTCGACCAGGCGGGCGGACATGCGCAGCAGCGAGTCGGCCTTCGCGCGGAAGAAGCCGGTGGGCTTGACGACCGCCTCCAGCTCGGCCCGGTCGGCGGCGGCCAGGTCGGCGGCGGTGGGGTAGCGGGCGAACAGCGCGGGCGTGACGGTGTTGACGCGGGCGTCGGTGCACTGCGCGGACAGGATCGTGGCGACCAGCAGCTGCAGCGGCGTGCTGAAGTCCAGCTCGCAGTGGGCGTCGGGGTAGCTCTCGGCGAGGATCCGGTGCACCCGCCGGGCCCGCCGGGTGCGGGCGAGCTGCGTCTCCACACCAGGAGGGTACGTCCCCCTCCCGTTCCGTGTTGTTGCGCGGGGCGCGGGGGGGGTTGTCGGGGCGGGGGGGGGGGGGTGTCGGGGGGCTGCGTGCGGGGGACGTGGGGGCCCCGGGGGGGTGGCGT
>NZ_JBJLSF010000121.1:0-11220 GCF_050871885.1 Kineococcus aridisoli
CTTGGATGGAGCGCTCCGCCTGCTCGGTCGAGTTCCGGGGCTACCCCGCGGGGCGCGGGGGGCTGGCGGCGGGGGCCGCCGCGGGCGCGCCCGCGGCGCTGCTCACCGGGACCCTGGACGACGGCTCGGACCTGGCGACCGTCGTGGCCACGCTCGCGGCCGTGGAGGCCGAGGCCGTCGCCGCGACCGCCCGCACGCTCGACGTCGCCGCCCTGGCCGCCGCCGCCGACGCCGTGGCCGGCGCCCGGGTCGTCGACTGCTACGGCATCGGCGCCTCCGGGCTGCTGGCCGCCGACTTCGACCACAAGGCCGCCCGGATCGGGCTGCTCACGCGGCTGCGCACCGAGGCGCACGCCGCGCTCGTCAGCAGCGCCCTGCTCGGCGCGGGCGACGTCGCGCTCGTGGTCAGCCACTCCGGGCGCACCCGCGAGGTCGTCGCGGCCGCCCGGCGGGCCGCCGCGAACGGGGCGGGCGTCGTCGCGCTGACCAGCGCCCCCGCCTCCCCGCTGGCCGCCGCGGCGCACCACGTGCTCGTGGCGACGGGCCGCGAGACCGCCTACCGCGCCGGTGCGACGGCCAGCCGGGCGAGCTCGCTGCTCGTGCTGGACTGCCTGCACGTGGCCGTCGCCCAGCGGCTGGGCGCCGCCGCGGGCGCGGCGCTGCAGGCGACGTACCGGGCCGTGGAGGAGACCGGCTGAACCCCGCCGGGCCGGTGCGGACCGCCAGGGGGCCGGCGGCGGGTCAGCGGCGGGTCAGCGGCGGGTCAGCGGCGGGAGAGGTCCTGCACCGCGTCCACCAGCGGTTTGAGCTCGGGCACGTCACCGGCGCGGACCAGGGCCTGCTCGAGCACGGCGTCGTGCACGGGGCGCGCCAGGGCGAGCAGGTCGCGCCCGGCGGGCGTCAGCTCGGTGTAGATGCCGCGCCGGTCGTCGGCGCACAGGATCCGGGTGAGCAGACCGCGCTCCTCCAGGCGGTTGACCAGCCGGGTGGCCGCGCTGGCGGACAGGGCCGCGGCGCGCGCCAGCTGCTGCATGCGCAGGTGGAAGCCGTCCTGGCGCGAGAGCGCGTCGAGCACCGTGTACTCCACGACGGACAGGCGGTGGGCGGCCTGCAGGGCGCGCTCCAGGTCGGCCTCGATGAGCCCGTGCAGGGCGGCGAGGGTGCGCCAGCCCTGGGCGCGGGTCTCGACGGCGTCGTCAGCGATCCCCATGCCGCGAGTCTACCGGGCGATCCTGTGCGCTTGACGACTGTGCGCGTGTGCAAATACTTTGCTTGCACACGCCGCCTATCGGCGCCCACACACACCCCCTCCCCCTTGGAGCACCTGTGCCTCTCGGACTGCTCGCCCTCGCCCTCGGCGGGTTCGGCATCGGACTCACCGAGTTCGTCATCGCCGGACTGCTGCCCGAGGTCGCCACCGACCTCGCGGTCGACGAGGCCACCGCGGGCCGGCTGATCTCCGGCTACGCCCTGGCCGTCGCGGTCGGCGCCGTCGCCCTCACCGCCGCCGTCGCCCGGCTGCCGCGCAAGCACGTGCTGCTGGGCCTCATGGTCCTGTTCATCGCCGGCAACCTGCTGTCCGCCCTGGCCCCTGGCTACGGCACGCTGATGGCCGGCCGCGTCCTGGCCGCGCTGTGCCACGGCGCCTTCTTCGGCATCGGCAGCGTCGTGGCGGCCGGCATGGTCGCCCCGGAGCGCAAGGCGGCCGCCATCGCGACGATGTTCGCCGGCCTCACCACGGCCAACGTCCTGGGCGTCCCGCTCGGCACGTTCGTCGGCCAGCAGTTCGGCTGGCGCGCCACCTTCGCCGTCGTCACCGCGATCGGCGTGCTCGCGCTCGCCGGTGTCGCGGCGCTGGTCCCCGCCGCCGCCGCGGGCAGCGGACCGGCGCCCCGGCTGCGCACCGAGCTCGCGGCGTTCGCGGACACGCAGGTGTGGTTCTCGTTGACCGCGACCGCCCTCGGCTTCGGCGGCATGTTCGGCGCCTTCACCTACATCGCCTTCACGCTCACCGGCGCCAGCGGGTTCAGCGCCGGCGCCGTGCCCTGGCTGCTCGTCGTCTTCGGCGCCGGCCTGTTCGTCGGCAACAGCCTCGGCGGCCGGGCCGCCGACCGGCACGTGGACCGCACCGTCCTGGTGGCGCTGGCCGCCCTCGCGCTCGTCATGGCGGCCTTCGCCCTGCTCGCCTCCTCCCAGCTCGCGACCGTCGTCGCGCTGGTCCTCATGGGCGCCACCGGCTTCGCGGTCGTGCCCGGCCTGCAGCTGCGCATCGTCAGCCGCGCGGCGCAGGCGCCGACGCTGGCCTCCGGGGCCAACATCGCCGCCTTCAACGTCGGCAACGCCGGCGGTGCGTGGCTGGCCGGCCTGGCCATCACCGCGGGGTTCGGCTACACCGCACCGCTGTGGACCGGGGCGCTGCTGGCCGCCGCGGCGTTCGCGGTCCTCGCCGTCGGCGCAGCCCGCGCCCGCACCGGCAGCCCCCGGCGCGGGGGGGCGCGTGGACGAGGCGGTGGGCGCGGCCGCCGCGCGCTGAGCCGCCACCGGGCGCGGGCGGACCGGCGCCCGGCGGCGACCGGCGCGGCTAGGGTCGCGCCCGTGGCCCGTCCCCCGCTGACCGAGCAGGCCCGCGACGGCGGGCGCCCCGCGGGCGCCGTCGCGGACCTGCCCCTGCTGCTCACCGACGAGGCGGCGCGCGCGGCCGCGGCCACCGACCGCTCCGGGCACCGGCCCGCGAGCCCGCCCGACGGCGTCGTGCGCGCCCGCGACGTCGACGACGTCGTGGCGACGCTGCGCTGGGCCAGCGCCACCCGCACCCCGGTCGTGCCGCGCGGGGCCGGCACCGGCCTGGCCGCCGCCTCCTCCGCGAGCGCCGGACAGGTCGTGCTCGACCTGTCCGGGATGGACCGCCTCCTGCAGCTGCGCCCCGAGGACCAGGTCGCCGTCGTCGAGCCGGGCGTGCTCACCGCCGACCTGGACGCCGCCGCGGGCGAGCACGGCCTCTTCTACGCCCCCGACCCGGCCAGCTCGGCGATCTCCACGATCGGCGGCAACATCGCCACCAACGCCGGCGGCCTGCGCTGCGCCAAGTACGGCGTGACCCGCGAGGCCGTCCTGGGGCTGGACCTCGTCCTCGCCGACGGCCGGCGCCTGCGCACCGGCCGGCAGACCGTCAAGGGGGTCGCCGGCTACGACCTGACCGGCCTCGTCGTCGGCTCGGAGGGCACGCTCGCCGTCGTCGTCGGCGCCACCCTGCGGCTGCGCCCGCGCCCGCGGGCCGTGGCGACGCTGGCCGCCTCCTTCGGCGACGTCGTGCAGGCCGCGGCCGCCGCCGCCGACATCACCGCCGCCCGCCTGCAGCCGTCGGTGCTGGAGCTCGTGGACGCGGTGACCCTGGAGGCGGTCGACGCCCTGCGCGGGACCTCGCTGCGCTCGCGCGGTGAGGCCGTGCTCGTCGTGCAGTGCGACGGGCGCGGCGCGCAGGAGGAGATCGAGGCCGTCGGCCGGGTGGTCGCCGCGCGCGCCACCTCCTGGAGCGCGACGAGCGACCCGGTGGAGGCCGGGGAGCTGCTGGCCGCCCGCCGCGCGGCGCTGCCGGCGCTGGAGCGCCTGGGCGACGTCTTCATCGAGGACGTCGCCGTGCCGCGCTCGCAGCTGGCCGCCGCGGTCGCCGGCATCGCGGAGGTCTCACGCCGCACCGGCGTGCGGATCGCGACGATCGCCCACGCCGGGGACGGCAACCTGCACCCGGTCGTCGTCGTCGAGCGGGGCGCGAGCGTCACGCAGGGCCCGGCGTGGGAGGCCTCGTGCGCGGTCTTCGAGCTGGCGCTGCGCCTGGGCGGGACGCTGACCGGCGAGCACGGCGTGGGGCTGCTGAAGCGGGCCTGGCTGCGCGAGGAGCTCGGCGAGGACTCGCTGGCGCTGCAGCACGGCATCAAGGCCGTGTTCGACCCGCTGGGCATCCTCAACCCGGGCAAGGCCCTCTGAGCCCCGGCGGGCCGCCGACCCGATGTTTGCATGGCCATGCAGTGCCGTGCATACTGTTCCGCATGTCCAAGGTGCTCACGTCCCTGCCCGTCGGCGAACGCGTCGGCATCGCCTTCTCCGGTGGTCTCGACACCTCCGTGGCGGTCGCGTGGATGCGCGAGAAGGGCGCGGTGCCCTGCACCTACACCGCGGACATCGGCCAGTACGACGAGCCGGACATCGCCTCCGTCCCCGAGCGCGCCAGCACCTACGGCGCGGAGCTGGCGCGGCTGGTCGACTGCCGCGCGGCGCTGGTGGAGGAGGGGCTGGCGGCGCTCACCTGCGGCGCCTTCCACATCCGCTCCGGCGGGCGGGCCTACTTCAACACCACCCCGCTGGGCCGCGCGGTCACCGGCACCCTGCTCGTGCGGGCGATGCTCGAGGACGACGTGCAGATCTGGGGCGACGGCTCCACCTACAAGGGCAACGACATCGAGCGGTTCTACCGCTACGGCCTGCTGGCCAACCCCGCGCTGCGCATCTACAAGCCGTGGCTGGACGCCGAGTTCGTGCACGAGCTGGGCGGGCGCACCGAGATGTCGCAGTGGCTGCAGGCGCGCGACCTGCCGTACCGCGCCAGCACCGAGAAGGCCTACTCCACCGACGCGAACATCTGGGGCGCCACCCACGAGGCCAAGCGCCTGGAGCACCTCGACGTCGGCATCGAGCTCGTCGAGCCCATCATGGGCGTGCGGTTCTGGGACCCGGCCGTCGAGATCGCGCCCGAGGACGTCACGATCGGCTTCGAGCAGGGCCGCCCCGTCTCCATCAACGGGGCGACGTTCGAGAGCGCCGTCGAGCTGGTGCTGGAGGCCAACGCCGTCGGCGGCCGGCACGGGCTGGGCATGTCCGACCAGATCGAGAACCGCATCATCGAGGCCAAGAGCCGCGGCATCTACGAGGCGCCCGGGATGGCGCTGCTGCACGCGGCCTACGAGCGGCTGGTCAACGCCGTCCACAACGAGGACACCGTCGCCAGCTACCACAACGAGGGCCGCCGGCTCGGGCGCCTGATGTACGAGGGCCGCTGGCTGGACCCGCAGGCGCTCATGCTGCGCGAGTCGCTGCAGCGCTGGGTCGGCAACGCCGTCACGGGCGAGGTGACGCTGCGACTGCGCCGCGGCGAGGACTACTCGATCCTCGACACCCGCGGCCCGGCCTTCAGCTACCACCCCGACAAGCTGTCCATGGAGCGCACCGAGGACTCCGCCTTCGGCCCCGTGGACCGCATCGGGCAGCTGACGATGCGCAACCTCGACATCGCCGACTCGCGCGCCAAGCTGGAGCAGTACGCCGGCCTGGGCATGGTCGGCAGCTCCCAGGTCAGCCTCATCGGGGCGATGGACGCCGGCGGCGCCGAGGCGATCGCCTCCCGCGGCCAGGTCTCCCCCGACGAGGAGCTGCTCGACCGCGCGGCCCTCGAAGCCGGCAACGACTGATCCCACCCGCGCCACCCCCGCCGGCTCACCGGCGCGCTCTGCCGGCGGGGTCCTCCCCGCCGGGCAGCGCGCCGGGCACCCCGGCGAGCAGCCCGCTGCGCAACCCGATCGAGACGGCCTCGGCGCGCGAGGAGGCCCCGAGCTTGGCGAGGATGCGCGAGACGTGGACGCTGGCCGTCTTCTCGGCCATGAACAGCCGCTCCCCCACGGCCCGGTTCGTCAGCCCCGCCGCGAGCAGGTCCAGCACCTGCAGCTCCCGCGCGGTCAGCGGCCCGCGCCCGGGGGGCGCGTCCACCCGCAGCCGCCGCGCCAGCTCCTCCAGCGCCGCGGCCAGCGGAGCGGCCCGCAGCGCGGCCGCCGTGCGGCGGGCCGCGTCGAGCACCGGCAGCGCCTCCTCGCGGGCACCGGCCGCGGTGCAGGCCTCCGCGAGCCGCCAGCGGGCCCGGGCCAGCGCGTACGCGTCGCCGTAGGAGAAGGCCTCCACGACCTCCCGCCACGCCTGGACCTGCTGAGCCGCAGGGGATCCGAGCAGGCGGCAGCGCTCGGCGCGGGCGGTGGCCAGCCAGGCGCGGCCCTCGGGGCCGAGGGCACCGGCGCGCGGCTGGCCCGTCGCGGCGAGCTCCTCGACCCGGGCGCTGACGCGCTCGGCGAGCGCGGTGTCCCGGGAGCCGGCGTCGGCCAGCGCCCCGAGGGCCTGCGCCCCCAGCCGCAGCCCCGCCAGGTGCGCGGGGTGCTCGATGCCGGGGAAGCTGAACAGCGCCTCGACGAGGACGGTGGCGGCCGCGGCGGGCTCGCCCCGCCAGCGCAGCACCTCCGCCTGCGCGGCGGCGGCCGACAGCCCCTCCTCCACGTCGTCGCGCCAGGCGGGCTCCAGCAGGGCCTGCGCCTCCTCGAGGGCGCCGCGCGCGGCGAGCACCTGCGCGGCGACGACCCCCACGCCCACGGTCGCGGCGTGCGGGGCCTGCGGGCCGAGCGCGCGGGCGAGCTCCAGCGCGCGGTCGAACTCGCCGGCGACGAAGGCCGCCGTGGCCTGCAGCGTCAGCAGCTGCAGGCCGTAGGGCGCCCACGACAGCCCGGCCGCGGCGGCCCAGGCGCAGGACTCGTCGAGCAGCCGCGCGGCCCCGGCGAGGTCACCGCGGTCGTAGCGGTCCACGGCCCGGTTGTAGCGGGCGCGCAGCGCGGTGCCCAGGTGACCGGCCTGCTCGGCCGCCGCGGCCGCCCGGGTGAACAGCGCGTCGGCGTCCTCGAGCGCGCCGTCGAGGTTGTCCAGGCCGCCGAGGGTGATGAGGACGTCGGCCTCGGCGCCGGCGAACCCGTGCCGGGAGGCCAGCTCCAGCGCGGCTCCGCACGCGCGCCGGGCGGCCTCGAAGGCGTCCAGCTCGAAGTGGCAGCGGGCGGCCACGGCCAGCGCCCAGCAGACCGCGTGCGCGGCCGCCGGCTCGCCCGCGCCGGCCTCCTGGGCGCGGTGGGCGTGCGCGAGGGCCTCCTCCCAGCGGTCGCAGCCCCACAGCGCCGTGGCGCACCGGCGGTGCGCCTCGGCGGCCACGGGCGCGGGCGCGTCCGGTGCCAGCACGTCGAGCGCGGACAGCGCCAGCAGGGCCGAGCGGCCCGGGTCGCCGGCGAGCGAGGCCAGCCGCGAGGCGCGCAGCAGCAGCTCCAGCCGGGTGGTGCCGGTGACCCCGGCCGCGTCGGGGACCGCGCTCCACAGCGGCAGCACCTCCTCGACGTGCCGCCACGCCTGCGCGGGGGCGCGCAGGCCCTCGGCCTCGTCGGCCGCCGCGATGCCGGCCACCAGCGCGCCGGCGAGGTCGTGGCTCTGGCGGGCGTGGTGGGCGAGCTCGGCCGCCGAGGCCACCCAGCGCCCCTGCGCGCGGGCCGTGCGGACCGCCTGCGCGTACGCGGCGTGCAGCCGCACGCGCTCGCCGGGCAGCAGGTCGCCGTAGACGGCCTCGTGCAGCAGGGCGTGCCGGAAGGCGTACCCGTCGCCGCCGTCGGGGTCCAGCACGCGCAGCGCCACGGCGTCGCGCAGGTGGCGCTCGAGCTCGTCGTCGGGCAGGCCGGTGGCCGTGCGCAGCAGGTCGTGGCGCACGCGCCGGCCGCCGACCGCCGCGGCCCGCACGACCCCGGCCGTGCCGGCCGGCAGCGCCTCCACCCGGGCCAGCACCACGTCCGCGAGCGCCGTGGGCAGGGCGGCGGCGCCGCCGCGCCCACCGGCCATCAGCAGCTCCCCCGCGTAGTAGGCGTTGCCCTCCGCGCGGGCGTGGATGCGGCGCACGGTCGCGGCGGAGACGTCCCGGCCCGCCAGCGCGCGCAGGAAGTGCGTCATCTCCTCGGCGGAGAAGGGTTCGAGCACGACGCGGTGCACGACCGGCAGCCGGCCCAGCTCGGCGAGCACGGGCCGCAGCGGGTGGCGGCGGTGCAGGTCGTCGGTGCGCACGGTGGCCACCACGAGCAGCCGCTCCTCGCGCACGCGGCGCAGCAGGTAGGTCAGCAGGTCCCGGCTGGCGCCGTCGGCCCAGTGCAGGTCCTCCAGCACGAGCAGGACCGGCCGCTCGCGCGCGGCCGTGGCGAGCGCGACGGCGACGGCGTCGAACAGCTGCAGCTGGGACAGGTCGGCGCCCGCCTCCCCCGGCCTGGCCGCGGCCCACCAGGAGGGCGCCTGCGGGGTGCGCAGCGGCTCCAGCGCCTCGACGAAAGGCAGGTACGGCAGCGCCTCGCCGCCGGCGGAGGCGCAGTGGCCGACGAGGACGAGGTCACCGGCGGCACGGGCGCGCTGGACGAGCTCGGCGACCAGGCGGGACTTGCCGACCCCGGCGTCCGCCTCGACGAGCACCCCCGCGGCCCTGCCCCCGCGGGCGGCGCCCAGCGCCGCCTGGAGGGCGTCGAGCTCCACGGCGCGGCCGACGAGGTCCGTCGCGGGGGGCTGGTGGACCGGCACGTCCGCCATCGTGGCACCGGGTGCGGACACGGCGGGCCGCCGCTGCGCGGTGCTCAGCGCCCCGGGTGCGCGGGCCGCCCCGCCGCCCGGCTCCACCGGCCGCCGCGCAGCAGCGCACCGAGCAGCGCGCGGCCCCCGGCACGGCTCCGGGCACCCCCGTGGGCACGGTCCCGGGCACGGCGGGCGACGCGCAGGGCCCGCACCCGCCGCTCGCGCTCGGCGAGCGCCAGGGCCTCCTCGTGCCGCAGCGCCAGCCCCTCGTGCAGCTCCCAGTCGATCGCGGTGGTGCTCATGCGCCCAGGCTCGTGCTGAGGGCCGCCCGCGGGCGTCCGGTGTTCGCGCCGACTCGGCAGGCGCCACCAGCCTTAGTTACTTACTGTGCATAAGGTGTTACATCGAGTCGTGAGGCGTGACCCGGCCCGGTCGACTTCCGGCGCTCGCCGTGCACCCGGGGCGCGGCGGCGCGACCATTCCCTGGTGGCAGTGTGGACGTCCTTCATGGACCTGGTGCACCTCATCGGCGCCGTCGGCTGCCTCGCCCTCACCGCGGGCTTCGCCGCCGACGGCGAGGCGGCCCGCGCGCTCTTCTACGCGCTCGCCTTCCTCGCCTTCGCCGCCGCGCTCGCGCGCCGCCGCCAGCACCGCCACCGCCGTCCCGCGGTCGTCGACCTGCGCGAGGCCGCCACCGGCGCCCCGGCCGCAGCCGCCCCGGCGACCCCGGCGGCCGGCACGCCGCCGCGCTCCGCCGCCTGAGCCGACCGCGCGGGCGGCGCACCCCGCCGCTACGTTCCCGGGCATGGTCGAGCACACCGCCACCAGCACCGCCGACGTCCGCGCCGTGCACGTGGGACCGATGGACAACGTCGCCTACCTCGTGACCTGCCGCGCCAGCGGCGCGCAGCTGCTCGTCGACGCCGCCGACGAACCCGACACGCTGCTCGACCTCGTCCAGGAGGGCGATCCGCGGGGCCGCCTGGGCACCGTCGTCACCACCCACCGCCACCGCGACCACGTCGGCGCCCTCGAGGCGCTCGTGGAGGCCACGGGTGCGGGCACGGCCGCCGGCGCCGACGACGCCGACCACCTGCCCGTCCCCGTCGACCGCCGGCTGGCGCACGGCGACGTGGTGCGGGTGGGCGAGCTGGCCCTGGAGGTGGTGCACCTGCGCGGGCACACGCCCGGCTCGGTGGCGCTGGTGCTGCGCGACCCCGACGGGCCCGACCACGTCTTCACCGGCGACTCCCTCTTCCCCGGCGGCGTCGGGAACACCCGCGGCGACGCCGGCGACTTCGCGCGGCTGCTCGACGACGTCACCGACCGCCTCTTCGCCGTGCTCGCCGACGACACCGTCGTGCACCCCGGCCACGGCGCCCCCACCACGCTGGGCGAGCAGCGCCCGCAGCTGCCGCAGTGGCGCGAGCGGGGCTGGTGAGCGGGCGCCGCACGGGACGCGGCGGGCCGGCCCCGCGGCCCGCTCAGTCCAGCGCGGCGCCGCGCCGCTCGGGCAGCAGGGCGCTCGCGAGCGCGGCCAGCGCGAACGCCGCGCCGAACACCGCGAACACCGCACCGGTGCCGCCCGCGGCCAGCAGCGGCGGGACGCTGAGCGGGGCGAGGATGGAGGCGATCCGGCCGAAGCCGGCGGCGGCCCCGGCGCCGCGGGCGCGAACGCTCGTCGGGTACACCTCCGGGGTCACCGCGTACAGCGCACCCCACGCGCCGAGGTTGCAGAACGACAGCAGCATCCCCGCGGCCACGATCGTCGCGGGCGAGTCGGCGACGGCGTAGCAGGCGGCGCCGGCGGCGGAACCCACGAGGAAGGCCGCGAGGGTCCGCTTGCGGCCCCACACCTCCACGAGCACCGCCGACAGCGCGTACCCCGGCAGCTGGGCGAGGGTGATGACGAGGGTGAACCCCAGCGAGCGCACCAGGCTGAACCCGTCCTCGACGAGCAGGCTGGGGATCCAGGTGAACGCGCCGTAGTAGCTGAAGTTCACGAAGAACCACACCAGCCACAGGCCGGCCGTGGTCCGCCGCAACCGGCCGGACCACAACCGGGCGGACCCGCGGGCGGGGACGGGCTCGGCGACCATGGCCGCGCCGCGGGGAACCCCGGCGGACTCCTCCAGGGCGCCCACGACGGCCTCCGCCTCGTGGGTGCGCCCGCGCGCCAGCAGGAACCGCACCGACTCCGGCAGGGCCCGGCGCACCACGAGCGCGTACACCGCGGGCAGCGCCCCCAGCGCCAGGGCCCAGCGCCAGCCGTCGTCGGAGGCGGGCACCAGCAGGAAACCGATGAGCGCGGCCATCGTCCAGCCGACGGCCCAGAACGCCTCCAGCACCACGACGACGCGACCGCGGATGCGGCTGGGCGCGAACTCGCTCACCAGGGTGGAGGCGACGGGCAGTTCCGCCCCCAGACCCAGGCCGACGACGAAGCGGAACACCAGCAGGGCCCCCAGCGACCACGACAGGGCGGCCGCACCGGTGGCCAGCCCGTACACCAGCAGCGTCAGCGCGAACACCTGCCGGCGGCCGAAGCGGTCGGCGAGCACCCCGCCCAGCGCGGCGCCCAGCGCCATCCCGGCGAAACCGACCGAGGCGATCCACGACTGCTCGCCGGGGGTGAGCTCCCACTGCTGGCGCAGGGCGACCAGGACGTAGGCGACCAGCCCCACGTCCATCGCGTCCAGGGCCCAGCCGATGCCGGAACCCACCAGCAGCCGGCGGTGCCGGGCGGTGAACGGCAGGGCGTCCAGCCGTTCGGTGGCGGTGGTGACGGGTGCGCTCACACCGGTGAACCTACCCCGCGCGCGGGGTAGG
>NZ_JBJLSF010000122.1:0-10920 GCF_050871885.1 Kineococcus aridisoli
AGGCCCCCGACCGGTGCGGTCGGGGGCCTTCGTCGTCACCGTCGTGCCGGCCCGGCAGGCGCGAGGCGGCGGGTGCGCCTGCGGCTCAGCGGATGAGACCGCGGGCGCGCAGGCTGTCCAGCGCTTCGTTGAGGATCGCCTCGCCGTCGGCGTCGCTGCGCCGCTCCTTCACGTACGCCAGGTGCGTCTTGTACGGCTCGTTCTTCGGCGGGGCGGGCGGGTTGGCCCGGTCGGTGCCGGCGGGGAAGCCGCAACGGGGGCAGTCCCACTGCTCGGGCGGCTCGACACCGGACTCCTCGGCGAAGCTGGGCTTGGTCTCGTGCCCGTTGGCGCACCAGTAGGAGATCCGGATGCGGGGCGCGGTGTCACCGCGTTCCGCCTCGCCCATCGGCCCGGCGCCGACCCTGCTGCCCCGGATGGCGTTGCCACCTGCCACGTCGGTCGTCTCCCCTGCTCAGAACTCGTTGGTGAAGCGCTCGACCAGGCCGAGCAGCACGATGCACACGAACCAGACCAGCGCGATCCCGACCGTGAACCGGTTGAGGTTGCGCTCGGCCATGCTCGACCCGGACAGGCTCGTCGTGACGCCACCGCCGAACATGTCCGACAGGCCGCCGCCCTTGCCCTTGTGGAGCAGGATCAGCAACGTCAGGAACAGGCTGGAGATGGCGAGGACCACCTGCAGCACGATGCGGAGGACGTTCACACGGGTCCTTCTCGTCGTGGCCGGTCCGCGGGCGGTTCCGGCGCTGTCGTCAGGGCGCTCTCAGCGTAGGCCATGGACCGGGGTGCCCGGGCCGGTCCGCGACGGGTGTCGGCGCCGGCCCGGCGCGCCTCAGGCCGGGTGGTCGCGGTAGCGGACGATGGCCGCGAAGTCCCCGGCGTCGGTGCTGGCACCGCCGACCAGGGCACCGTCGACGTCGCCCTGGCGCATGATCGAGGCGATGTTGGCCGGCTTCACGCTGCCGCCGTAGAGGATCCGCACGGCGTCGGCGGTCGCCGCGTCGAAGCGGTCGGCGATCGCGGCGCGCAGCGCTCCGCACACCTCCTGGGCGTCCTCGGGGGTCGCCACCTCACCGGTGCCGATGGCCCACACCGGCTCGTAGGCGAGCACGAGGGCGGCCACCTGCGCCGGCTGGAGGCCCTCGAGGGCCGCCAGCGCCTGCGCGACGGTGTGCCCGACGTGCTCACCGGCCTTGCGCACCTCCAGGGGCTCGCCGACGCAGACGATCGGCACGAGGCCGTGCTCGACCGCCTTGGCCGCCTTCGCGCGCACCACCTCGTCGTTCTCGCCGTGGTACTGGCGGCGCTCGGAGTGCCCGACCGCCACGTAGCTCACGCCCAGCTTGGCCAGCTGCGCACCGGAGACCTCACCGGTGTAGGCGCCCGAGGTGTGCGCCGAGAGGTCCTGCGCCCCCAGCTTCAGCGAGAGCTTGTCACCCTCGATGAGGGTCTGGACGGTGCGCAGGCTGGTGTGCGAGGGCAGCACCGCGACCTCGACGGCCGAGTAGTCGTGGCGGGCGTCCCTGAGCGTCCAGTCCAGCTTCTGCACCAGCAGGGTCCCCTGCTGGTGGTCGAGCACCATCTTCCAGTTCCCGGCGATGAGCGGGGTGCGGGCCATGTCGTCTCCTACCGGTGGGGCGTCGCGTGCGGTCGGGCGGGTCAGTCGAGGACGTCGAGGCCGGGCAGCCGCTTGCCCTCGAGGTACTCCAGGCTCGCCCCACCACCGGTGGAGATGTGCCCGAACTGCTCGTCGGCGAAGCCGAGGCTGCGCACGGCGGCCGCCGAGTCGCCGCCGCCGACGACGCTGAACGCGCCGGAGTCGACGAGGGCCTGCGCGACGGTGCGGGTGCCGTGGGAGAACGGCTCCATCTCGAACACGCCCATCGGGCCGTTCCAGAAGACCGTGCGGGCGTCGGCCAGGGCGGCGGCGAAGGCCGTCGCGGAGGCGGGGCCGATGTCCAGGCCGAGGCGGTCGGCGGGGATGGCGTCGGCGGCCACGACCGAGTGCTCGGCGTCGGCGGCGAAGGCGGTGGCGGCCACGACGTCGGTGGGCAGCAGCAGCCGGACGCCCTTGTCCTGCGCGGTGCGCATGTAGGCGCGCACCGTCTCCAGCTGGTCGGTCTCCAGCAGCGACTTGCCGACCTCGTGACCGGCGGCCGCCAGGAAGGTGAACACCATGCCGCCGCCGACGAGCAGGCGGTCGCCCTCGCGCAGCAGGGAACCGAGCAGGTTGTCGATGACGCCGAGCTTGTCGGAGACCTTCGAGCCGCCGAGCACGACGGCGTAGGGGCGCTCCGGCGAGCTCGTCAGGCGCTGCAGCACCTCCACCTCGGTGGCCACCAGGCCACCGGCGGCGTGCGGCAGGCGCAGCGCGACGTCGTAGACGCTGGCGTGCTTGCGGTGCACCGCGCCGAAGCCGTCGGAGACGTAGGCGTCGGCGAGGGCGGCGAGCTCGTCGGCGAACGCGCCGCGCTCACCGTCGTCCTTGCTCGTCTCACCGGCCTCGAAGCGCAGGTTCTCCAGCAGGACCAGGGCGCCGTCGCCGAGGGCCTGCACCGCGGCGGTGGCCTGCGCCCCGACGGTCTGCTCGCAGAAGCCGACCTCGGTGCCCTCCAGCAGCTCCGCCAGGCGGGCGTGCACGGGCGCGAGGGAGTACCGGGCCTCCGGGGCGCCCTTGGGACGGCCCAGGTGGGCCACGACGACCACGCGGGCGCCGGCGTCCAGCAGCCGCCGCAGCGTCGGCACGGAGGCGCGGATGCGGCCGTCGTCGGTGATGGCGGGCCGCTCGCCGGAGTGGTCCAGCGGCACGTTGAGGTCGCTGCGGACGAGCACGCGCTTGCCCGCCAGCCCGCCGAGCTGCTGCTCGAGGTCGTCGATGGTCTTCACGGGGTTCCCTTCCGGCGCAGTGCGGACGACGGCCCGGGCACCGTGCGGTGCCCGGGCCGTCGAGCCCATCGGGTGGTGCTCGGAGCGGAGTCGGCCAGGCTCAGAGCGAGGAGCCGACGAGCTTGACGAGGTCGACGAGGCGGTTGGAGTAGCCCCACTCGTTGTCGTACCAGCCGACGACCTTGACCTGGTTGCCGATCACCTTCGTCAGGCCCTGGTCGTAGATGCACGACGAGGGGTCGGTGACGATGTCGGAGGAGACGAGCTCCTCGTCGGAGTAGGTGAGGTAGCCCTTGAGGGGGCCGTCGGCCGCGGCGCGGTAGGCGGCGTGGACCTCCTCGGCGGTGACCTCGCGGCCGACGGTCACGGTGAGGTCGGTGGCGGAACCCGTCGGCACCGGCACGCGCAGCGCGTAGCCGTCGAGCTTGCCCTTCAGCTGGGGCAGCACGAGGCCGATGGCCTTGGCCGCACCCGTGGAGGTCGGCACGATGTTGAGGGCGGCGGCGCGGGCGCGGCGCAGGTCCTTGTGCGGGCCGTCCTGCAGGTTCTGGTCGGCGGTGTAGGCGTGCACCGTCGTCATGAGGCCGCGCTCGATGCCGAAGGCGTCGTCGAGGACCTTGGCCAGCGGCGCGAGGCAGTTCGTCGTGCAGGAGGCGTTGGAGATGATGTGGTGGTTGGCGGGGTCGTAGTCCCCGTCGTTGACGCCCATGACGAACGTGGCGTCGTCGTTCTTCGCCGGCGCGGAGATGACGACCTTCTTGGCGCCGGCGCTCAGGTGGGCCTTCGCCTTCTCGCCGTCGGTGAAGAAGCCGGTGGACTCGATGACGACGTCGACGCCCAGCTCGCCCCAGCCCAGGTTGGCCGGGTCGCGGTCGGCGAGGACCTTGACCGTGCGCGAGCCGACGACGATCGAGTCGCCGTCCACGCGCACGTCGTCGGCCAGCTTGCCGAGCACCGAGTCGTGCTTGAGCAGGTGCGCGAGGGCCTTCGCGTCGGTGAGGTCGTTGACGGCGACGATCTCGAAGTCCGCGCCCTGCGCGAGTGCGGCGCGGAAGAAGTTGCGGCCGATGCGGCCGAATCCGTTGATGCCGACCCGAGTGGTCATGCGCTCTCCTCCTTGACGCACCGTCGACCGGGCGGGCCCCGGGTGCGTCTCGTGCTGTGCGGTACCGGTCCTGTGCTGGTCGTTCGAGCCGCCCGGGCGCCAGGTCCCGGTCCGCTCTCGCTCCCCGTCACCCGCCGCGCCCCCGCGGCGACGCCCCCGACCCTATGGCCTGCGTCACGTCCGGGCGCAGCGGGGGGCCCTCAGGCGTCGAGCATGTCGGGCGTCAGCCCCGAGTCGGTGCCCGGGACGCCGAGCTCGACGGCCTTCTTGTCCGCCATGCCCAGCAGGCGGCGGATGCGGCCCGCGATGGCGTCCTTGGTCATCGGCGGGTCGGCCAGCTGCCCGAGCTCCTCCAGGCTCGCCTGCTTGTGCTCCAGGCGCAGCCGCCCCGCCTGCAGCAGGTGGTCGGGCACCTCGTCGCCCAGCAGCTCCAGCGCGCGCTCGACGCGGGCGCCCGCGGCGACGGCCGCCCGGGCGGAGCGGCGCAGGTTGGCGTCGTCGAAGTTCGCCAGCCGGTTGGCGGTGGCGCGGACCTCGCGGCGCATGCGCCGCTCCTCCCACGTCATCATCGCGTCGTGCGCCCCCAGCCGGGTCAGCAGCGCGCTGATGGCGTCGCCGTCGCGCAGCACCACCCGGTCCACCCCGCGCACCTCGCGCGCCTTGGCCGACAGCTCCAGCCGGCGGGCCGCGCCGACGAGCGCGAGCGCCGCCTCGGGCCCGGGGCAGGTGACCTCCAGGGCCGCCGAGCGGCCGGGTTCGGTGAGCGAGCCGCGGGCCAGGAAGGCGCCGCGCCAGGCGGCCTCGGCGATCTGCGCGGAGCTGGAGACGATGTGCGAGGGCAGCCCGCGCACCGGACGGCCGCGGGTGTCCAGCAGCCCGGTCTGGCGCGCCAGCGACTCGCCGTCGCGCGCGACCCGCAGCACGTAGCGGGTGGCGCGCCGCAGCCCGCCGGCCTGGACCACGAGCAGGTCGCTGGGGTGGCCGAAGACGTCCGCGATGTCGCGGCGCAGTCGGCGCGCGATGGAGGCGGAGTCCAGCTCCGCCTCGATGACGATGCGCCCCGACACGATGTGCAGCCCGCCCGCGAAGCGCAGCATCACCGACACCTCGGCCTTGCGCGCCGCGGTCGTCGTGACCGGCAACCGGCTCAGCTCGTCCTTGACCGCCGCCGTCATCGCCATGTCTGGTCCTCCCCCGCTGCCGTCCGGTGCTCCACCGGCCCGGTCCTCCGCCCGATCCTCGTCCTGGTCCCCGTCGCGGTCCTCGTCCCCGTCACGGTCCTCGCCGTCCCGCTCGCCGCACCCGCCGCCGGTGCCGGTGCGGCGTCACCGCCCACCGGACCGGGGCGGGACGGCGAAGACGTCGCGGTAGGCGGCCGCCAGCCGCAGCGCGTCGTGGCGCGGGCTGCCGTCGCCCACCGAGACCGGCCGCAGCAGCAGCTGGGCACCGAGGTCGCCCGCGACCCGCTCCAGCGCCGCCGGGTCCCCGACGGCCACCGGGTCGGCCACGACGGCGTCGACGGTCAGCGCGGGCGCGTGCGCGGCGAGCACCTCCAGGTGCGCCTCGGCGCTGAACCCGTCGGTCTCGCCGGGCTGCACGGCCAGGTTGAGCGTGACGCAGGTGCGGGCCCGGGTGCCGCACAGCGCCTGCGCCAGCGCGGGCACCATCAGGTGCGGCAGCACGCTGGTGAACCAGGAGCCGGGCCCCAGCACGACCCAGTCGGCGGACTCGATGGCCTCCAGGACCTCCGGGCGCACGGGCGGGTCCGGCGGCACCAGCCGCACGCCGGCCACCCGGCCGGTGGTGGAGGCGACGGCCACCTGCCCGCGCACGGGGCTGACCTCCTCGGGGCGGCCGGGCACCAGGCCCAGCACGTCGGCCTCGATGTCCAGGGGCACCGCGGCCATCGGCAGCACGCGGCCGCGGGCGCCCAGCAGGCGCCCCACCCAGTCCAGGCCGGCGACCTCGTCGCCCAGCAGCTCCCACAGCGTGGCGATGAGCAGGTTGCCGGTGGCGTGCTGGTGCAGCGAGCCCTCGCTGGTGAAGCGGTGCTGCAGCACGTCGCGCCAGGTGCGCCCCCACTCGGAGTCGTCGCACAGCGCCGACAGCGCCATCCGCAGGTCACCGGGCGGCAGGCCGCCGAGCTCGCGGCGCAGCCGGCCGGAGGAGCCGCCGTCGTCGGCGACCGTGACCACCGCGGTGAGGCGGTCGGTGAGGTGGCGCAGCGCCGACAGCGAGGCCGACAGGCCGTGCCCGCCGCCGAGGGCGACGACCGCGGGAGCGGCGCCGGCGTGCGGGGGCCGGGGCGGGGCGGTGGCCGGGGACGCGCCGACGGTGGGGATCAGCCCCGTCGGGAAGCTGGTGGCGGCGGCGTACGCGCCCTGCGGGCCGGACGCCGAGCCGTGCGGGGGCGGCGCGCTCACTCCCGCCCCAGGTCGCGGTGCAGGACGCGCACGGGCACGCCGTCGCGCTGCAGGCGGGCGCTGAGCTCCTCGGCCATGGCCACGGAGCGGTGCTTGCCGCCGGTGCAGCCGAAGGCGATGGTCGCGTAGCGCTTGTTCTCGCGCCGGTAGCCCTCCAGCACCGGCTGCAGCGCCGCCTCGTAGCGGTCCAGGAACGGCGCGGCGCCGTCGGCCGCGAGGACGAAGTCGCTGACCGGCTGGTCCTGACCGGTCAGCGGGCGCAGCTCGGGCTCCCAGTGCGGGTTGGGGATGAAGCGGACGTCGGCCACGTGCTCGGCGTCGGCGGGGGTGCCGTACTTGAACCCGAAGCTCATGACGGTGACCCGCAGCTCCTCGGCCCGCTCGGCCTCGAACAGGGAGGCCACGAGACCGCCGAGCTGGTGGACGTTGAAGGAGCTGGAGTCGACGACGACGTCCGCGCGGGCCCGCAGCTCCCCGGTGAGGGCGCGCTCGCGGGCGATGCCGTCGACGATGCGGTCGTCGCCCTGCAGCGGGTGCGGGCGGCGCACCGACTCGAAGCGGCGCACGAGGACGTCGTCGGTGGCGTCCAGGAACAGCACCCGCGGGCTGACGACGCGGGTGTCCAGGGCCGCCAGCGCACCGGTCAGCTCGGCGAAGAACGTCCGCCCCCGCACGTCGACGACCACCGCGAGCCGCGGGATGGTCAGCCCGGCGCGGGCGGTGAGCTCGGCCAGCGGCTCGAGCATCTGCGGCGGCAGGTTGTCCACGACGTACCAGCCGAGGTCCTCCAGGGCCTTGCCGGCCGTGGAGCGGCCCGCCCCCGACATGCCGGTGATGACGAGCAGCTCCGGGCGGCGCGGGCGCTCGGCACCGCCGGCGCCCTGCGCCGCCGGACCCGTCGCCGCGTCCACCGCCTCGCCCGTCACCGCGCCCGTCCCCGCCTCGTCCCGCACGGCCTCATCCTGTCATCCCCGGGCGTGTCGCTCGCGACGACCTCACCACTGCCCGAGATCGAGTGGACACGCTGCGTGCCGTCGCGGGTTCGCGGGCGCCGCGCCGGTGCGCCTCCTCAGTCGAGCAGCTCACCCGTCGCGGTGTTCACCGCGGGCTCGCGCTCGCCGCCGGCGAGCGCCTCGACGACGGCCCGGGCGGTGCGCGGCCCCATGCCCGGCACGGCGGCCACCTCCTCCTCGGTGGCCGCGCGCAGCCGCTTGACGGAGCCGAAGTGCTTGAGCAGGGCGCTCTTGCGCGCCTGGCCCAGACCGGGCACGCCGTCGAGGGCGCTCGTGGTCATCGCCTTGCTGCGCTTGGAGCGGTGGTAGGTGATGGCGAAGCGGTGGGCCTCGTCGCGCACCCGCTGCAGCAGGAACAGCCCCTGGCTGGTGCGGGGCAGCACGACGGGGTGCGCCTCCCCGGGCAGCCAGACCTCCTCCAGCCGCTTGGCCAGCCCGCACAGGGCGACGTCGACGACCCCGGCGTCGGCCAGCGCGCGGGCCGCGGCCTCCACCTGCGGCTGCCCGCCGTCGACGACGACGAGGTTCGGGGCGTAGGCGAAGCGGCGCGGGCGGCCCGTCTCGGGGTCGATGCCGGTGAGCACGTCACCGCCCTCGGCCTCCACCCGCGCCTCGTCCTCCTGCGGGGCGGGCGCCGCCCCGTCGGCGACCTCCTCGCGCGCCCGGCGGAAGCGGCGCAGCAGGACCTCGCGCATGGCGCGGGTGTCGTCGACGCCGCCCTGCTCGCCGCGCACGCTGAAGCGGCGGTAGTCGCTCTTCTTGGGCAGGCCGTCCTCGAAGACGACCATCGAGGCGACGACGTTGGTCTCCTGGGTGTGGGAGACGTCGTAGCACTCGATGCGCAGCGGCGCCTCCTCCAGCCCGAGGGCCTCCTGCAGCTCCTGCAGGGCCTGGCTGCGGGTGGTCAGGTCGCCGCCGCGGCGCGTCTTGTGCAGCGCCAGCGCCTGGGTCGCGTTGCGCTGCACGGTCTCCATCAGCGCGCGCTTGTCACCGCGCTGGGGCACCCGCAGGTCCACGCGCGAGCCGCGCAGCTCGCTGAGCCAGTCCTCGACGTCGGCCTCGACGGTGGCCGGCAGCGCCGGCACGAGGACCTCCCGGGGGACGCCCTCGCCGGACTCGCCGCCGTAGACCTGCAGCAGCAGCTGCTCGACGAGCTCGGGGGTGCCGACGTCCTCGACCTTCTCCGAGACCCAGCCGCGCTGCCCGCGCACCCGCCCGCCGCGCACGTGGAAGACCTGCACCGCGGCCTCGAGCTCGTCGTCGGCGATGGCGAAGACGTCGGCGTCGGTGGCGTCGGGCAGCACGACCGCGGACTTCTCCAGGGCGCGCTGCAGGGCGCCGAGGTCGTCGCGCAGGCGGGCCGCGCGCTCGAAGTCCAGCTCGGCGGCCGCGGCACGCATCTCCTGCTCGGTGCGGCGCACGAACTTCTGCGTCGCACCGCCCATGAAGTCGCAGAAGTCCTGGGCCAGCGCCCGGTGGTCCTCGGCGGAGATCCTGCCGACGCAGGGGGCGGAGCACTTGTCGATGTAGCCCAGCAGGCAGGGGCGCCCGGTCTGCTGGGCGCGCTTGTAGACCCCGCTCTTGCAGGTGCGCACGGGGAAGACGCGCAGCAGCAGGTCGACGGTCTCCCGGATGGCCCAGGCGTGGGTGTAGGGGCCGAAGTAGCGGTTGCCCTTGCGCTTGGCCCCGCGCACCACCTGCACGCGCGGCACCTCCTCGGCCATGGTGACGGCCAGGTAGGGGTAGGACTTGTCGTCGCGGTACTTGACGTTGAAGCGGGGGTCGAACTCCTTGATCCAGGAGTATTCCAGCTGCAGCGCCTCGACCTCGGTGGCCACGACGGTCCACTCCACGCTCGCCGCCGTGGTGACCATGGCCATCGTCCGCGGGTGCAGCGCCGAGAGGTCCTGGAAGTAGTTGGACAACCGGGCGCGCAGGCTCTTGGCCTTGCCGACGTAGATGACGCGGCCGTCCGGGTCGCGGAAGCGGTACACCCCGGGCTCGAGCGGGATCTCCCCCGGCTTGGGGCGGTAGGTGGCGGGGTCGGGCACCCGACGAGGTTAGGACGCGCTCCCGACACGCGTGCACCACGACCTGCTCGCACCAGTCGGTGAGCGCCCGGACACGTTGCGCTCCAACGGTTGAGCGGACCGCGTGAACGGGGGGCGGAGCTGGCGACAAACCCCGGCGGCGCAGCCGCTCCCGGCCCTACCGTCCCGCCGTGACCACTCCGACGATCACGTCCCCCGGCAGCGCCGACGGCACCACCGGCGCCACCGGCGCCCCCGCTCCCGTGCCCGCGCCCGGGCGCCCGCGCACCGCGCGCCGGCCGCTGGGCTTCCCCGCCGGCGAGGGGGCGCCGGGCCCGGTCGCCGTCGTCCTGGGGACCCGCCCGGAGGCGATCAAGCTCGCCGAGGTGGTGCGCCGCCTCGGCGCGGCGGGTCTGCTGGTGCACACCGGCCAGCACTACGACGCGGCCATGTGGTCCGACGTCACCGCGCAGCTCGGCTTCGGCGCCGAGCCGCTGGCCCTGGGCGTGGGCGGCACCTCGCGCGGGCAGCAGCTGGGCACGGCCGTGGCCGCCCTGGACGCCACCTTCGCCCGGCACCGCCCGTCGGCCGTCGTCGTCCAGGGCGACACCACGGCCGCGCTGGCCGGGGCGCTGGCCGCCAACGCCGCGGACCTGCCGCTGGTGCACGTGGAGGCGGGGCTGCGCAGCTTCGACCGGCGCATGCCCGAGGAGCACAACCGCGTCCTCATCGACCACCTGGCCGACCTGTGCTGCGCGCCCACGCCGACGGCGGTGGCCAACCTGCGCGCCGAGGGCATCGCCGACGAGCGGATCCTGCTGACCGGCAACACGGTCGTGGAGTCGGTCCAGCAGCTGCTGCCCGCCCCCGACGAGCGCGAGCGGATCGTCACCGGCCTGGGGCTGCCCGAGCGGTTCCTGCTGCTGACGCTGCACCGACCGGAGAACACCGACGACCCCCACGTGCTGCGGCAGGTGCTCGCCGAGCTGCGCGAGATCGCCGCCGAGGGGTTGCCGGTGGTCTTCCCGGCCCACCCGCGCACGCTGGACCGCCTGCGCCGGGGCGGCCTGGGCGAGCTGCTCGACGCGTTCACGACGATCGCGCCGCAACCGCCCGCGCAGTTCCTGGCGCTGCAGGCCGCGGCGCGCCTGGTCGTCTCCGACTCCGGCGGCGTGCAGGAGGAGGTCAGCGTCCTCAAGAAGCGGCTGGTCGTGGTGCGCCGCTCCACCGAGCGCCCGGAGGTGGTGGGGACCTTCGCCTCCCTGGTGCCCGCCGGTGTGCGGCTGGCGGCCGCGGTGCGCGCGGCGCTCGCCGAGGACCCGGCCGCGCTGGCCGGGCTGCCCTCCCCCTACGGCGACGGGTCGGCCAGCCGGGTCGTCGTGGAGTCGATCGTCAAGCTGGTCGCGCCCAGCTGAGCCGTGCCCCGCGCACGACGACGCCCCGCGCCCGCGGTCCTCACC
>NZ_JBJLSF010000123.1:0-10627 GCF_050871885.1 Kineococcus aridisoli
GGCCAGGTCGGGCGGGCCGCTGCGCCGCGGCAGTTCCCGGTGCAGGAAGGCGGGCCAGTCCTCGAACCCCTCCAGGGCGTCGACGGGGCCGTCGGGCTCGACGGAGGGCTCGGCGGAGGGCTCGTCGTGGTGCTCGGCACGGGGTAGCCGGGGGTGTCGACGAGGTGGTCGAGCAGGAGGCCGACGAGCACGGCGACCGACGGGGCGGGCAGCCCGAACAGCGCGCGGAAGTAGACGGGCGCCACGAGGTGGTCCAGCACGCGGGTGGCGGTGGGCACGGCCTCCCCGCGGGCGGCGGCGGCCGCGAGCAGCGCCTCGACCTGCTCGCTGCGACCGGTGAGGCAGGCGGCGCACGCCGACCGCGGGCCCCCGGGGTCCTCGGGGGCGCCGGGATCAGCCGGTCCGGCGGCGACCGCCGCCCGCAGCAGCGCCTGCTCCTCGGGCCGGGCGGCCTCGGCGACGAGTTCGGCGCCCCAGGCCAGCAGGTCCCCGCGCAGCGAGCCGGTGTCGGGCACGGCGGCGGTGGTGCCGAAGCGGGCCAGGGCGGTGTCGGCGAGCAGGCCGCCCACGTCGCCCCAGCGCCGGTACACGCTCGTGGCGTTGACCCCGGCGCGGGCGGCGACCTGCGGGACGGTCAGCGTCGCGGCGCCCCCGTCGGCGAGCAGTTCGACGACGGCGCGGTGGACGGCGGCCGTCACCTTCGCGCTGCGGCCGCCGGGGCGGGTCGTGGCCGGGGTCATGCCCCCAGCTTAACGCAGTCGTCTTTGCGTTAAGGGTGGAGCTGGAGTAGTTTCCCCACGACACCTCCCTCGCAGACCTGGAGCTCCCGTGTCCCTGCGCACCTCGCCCCGCACCGGGTTCTGGCTCGTCGCCGCCGCGCTCGGCGTCCTCGTCTCCGCCTCCGCCGCGCCGTCGCCGATCTTCCCCGTCTACCAGGCCGAGTGGGGCCTCGGGCCGAGCGCGGTCACGGTCGTCTTCGCCGTCTACGCCGCCGTGCTGCTCGTGGCGCTGCTGACGGTCGGCTCGCTGTCGGACCACCTCGGCCGCCGGCCGGTCGTGCTCGCGGCGATCGCCGGGGTCGTCGCCTCGATGCTCGCCTTCGTGCTCGCGGACTCCACCGGCTGGCTCGTGGCGGCCCGCGCGCTGCAGGGCTTCTCGACCGGCACCGCGATCGGTGCGCTCGGCGCCTGGCTGCTGGACCTGGCCGGCCCGCGGCGCGGCGCCCTGGCCCAGGTGGTCAACGGCGCGGTCCCGCCGCTGGGCCTGATGGCCGGAGGGCTGGGCTCCGGGCTGCTCGTGGAGTTCGCCCCCGCCCCCACCCGCACCGTCTACGTGCTGCTCGCGGTGCTGCTGGCGGTCTGCGCCGCCGCCCTGGTCGCGGTGCCGGACGCCGCCGCGCGCGTCCCCGGCGCCCTGCGCTCGCTGACCCCGGTCGTGCGGCTGCCGCGGGCCTCGCGCTCGTCGCTGGTGCGCTTCGCGCCCGGCTTCCTGGCCAGCTGGGGCCTGGGCGGCTTCGTCCTCGGCCTCGGCCCGTCCGTCGTGGCCGGCGTGCTGGGCCGCACCGACCACGTCACCGGCGGGCTCGTCGTCGCGGCCGTCGCCGGTGTCGGCGCGCTCGTCGGCGTGCTCACCCGCGCCGTGCGCCCGGCCCGGCTGGTGGCCGTCGGCATGCTGGCCCTCGTCGTCGGGCCGCTGCTGGTCGTCCTCGCCCTCGAGCAGTCCTCGACGGCGCTGTTCTTCACCGGCGCCGCCGTCTCCGGCATCGGCTTCGGCGGCGGCTTCCAGGGGGCGCTGCGCGGCGTCCTGGCCACCGCCCCCGCCGACGAGCGCGCCGGGGTGCTCTCGGCCGTCTACGTCATGAGCTACCTGGCCTTCGGCCTGCCGGCGGTCGTGGCCGGCTTCCTGGCCCCCTCGCTGGGCCTGCGCGAGGTGGCCGACGGCTACGCCGCGCTCGTCGTCGTCGTCGGCCTGGCCGGTCTGGTGCTCACCCTCGCCGGCTCCCGCCGCGGAGGCGGCACCGGCGGGCTGCCGGGCCCGCGCCGCCCGGCGCCGGTGCGCCGCGGGGCCGCCGCGGGGGTCAAGCGCGGGCGCTGAGCTGCCGATGCCGCACCCGTGGAACTCCACCCGGGTCAGCGCGTCTGCTTCAGCGGCCACTTCCTGACCGCCCGCGCCGAGCTGGCCGCCCGCGCGCGCCGGGCCGGGCTGCTCGTCGACGAGGCCGTCACCGCCGCCACGGACGTCCTGGTCGCCAACGACGCCGGTTCCGGAGCGGCCTCGGTGCGCGCGGCGATCGCGGCGGGCGTCCCGATCGTCGACGAGTACACCTTCGACGACCTGCTCGCCGCCCGGGTCTGAGAGCCCCGGCTCCCCGCCCTGCCCCGCGCGGCGGCCCCCGCCGCCGGCGGATCCGGCACCCGGTGCCGAGACGACGCGGAACGGACGCGACGCCGGACCCGCCCGCGCCCTAGGCTCGAGGAGACGGCCGGCGTCCTGCCGCGTCCTGCCCCGCCCGGCGCTGTGCGGAGCACCGCAACGAGGCACTCCCGAGGAACTGCTGCATGTCCGCGCTCCGCACCGCGCCCGACTCCCGCACGCGCTCCACCGCCGGTCTCGTCGTCCTGCTGGGGACGATGGCCGCGCTGGGCGCCGTCACGATCGACCTCTACCTGCCCTCGCTGCCCGAGGTCGCCGAGGACCTGGCCACCACCGGCGCCCGCACCCAGATGACCATCACCGGCGTCCTGGTCGGCTCGGCCGTCGGCCAGCTGGTCGTCGGCCCGCTCTCGGACACCTTCGGCCGCCGCCGCCCGGCGATCGTCGGGTTCGCCGTCTACGTGCTCGCCTGCCTGCTGTGCTCGATCGCGCCCAACCTGCCGGCGCTGGTCGCCTTCCGCGTGCTCGCCGGGGCCGGCGCCGCCGCCGGCGCAGTGATCGGCATGGCCGTCATCCGCGACCTGTTCACCGGCCCCGCGGCCGCCCGGCTGATGTCGCGCCTGGTCCTCGTCATCGGCGTCGCACCGCTGTTCGCCCCCACCGTCGGCGGCGCCATCGCTGCCTGGACGGGCTGGCGGCCCGTGCTGGCGCTGCTGGCGGTCGCCGGCACGGGCGTGCTGCTGGCGGTCTGGCGCCACCTGCCGGAGACCCGCCCGGAGCTGCGCGACACCCCCGCGGAGGCGCTCGCCGAGCCGGTGGTCGCCCCCGTCGTGCCGCCGCGCCCCGGCCGGCTGCTGCGCACCTTCGTCGGCTACGGCGCCCTGCTGCGCGACCGGCGCTTCCTGGCGCTCGCCGTCCTGCCGGGCCTGGCGATGGCGACGATCATGAGCTACGTCGCGACCTCGCCGTTCATCCTGCAGGAGGGCTTCGGCCTGGAGGGGACGGCCTTCGCCGTCTACTTCGCCCTCAACGGCACCGCGCTCGTCGGCGGCAGCCAGCTGAACGCCGCGCTGGTGGAGCGGTTCGGCTCGCCCCGGCTGCTGCGCCTGGGCGTCTCGGCATCCCTCGTCTTCGGCCTGCTGCTGACGGTGCCGCTGATCAGCGGCACCCACCGGCTCGTGCTCTTCGCCGTCCCGCTGTACCTGCTGCTGCTCAGCGTCGGCTTCGTCATGCCCAACGCCGTCACCCTGGCCCTGGAGCCCTACGGCGACAGCGCGGGCGCGGCGGCCGCGCTCGTCACCGCCCTGCAGTCCGGCGTCGGCGGCCTCGTCGGCGTCGTCGTCGGCCTGCTCGGCGGCGACGAGGAGGCGATGGGCGCGGTCGTCCTCGGGGCCGTCGTGCTCCAGGTCGCCCTGCTGGCCGCCGTGTGGCCGGGCATCCGGCCTAAGGTGACGGCATGAGTTCGATCACGGACGCCCAGCCCGCGGGCAGCGACGTCGACGAGTCGGTGCGCCCCCAGGACGACCTCTTCCGCCACGTCAACGGCCGCTGGCTGGCCACGACGGAGATCCCCGACGACCGCGCCGTGGACGGCGCCTTCGTCCGCCTGCGCGACCAGTCCGAGGCCGAGTGCCGCGTCATCGTGGAGACGGCCGCCGCGGCCGTCGCCGACGGCTCGGCCGCGCCGGGCAGCGTGCAGCAGAAGATCGGCGCCCTCTACGCCAGCTTCATGGACACCGAGCGCATCGAGGCGCAGGGGCTGACCCCGCTGGCCGCCGAGCTGGCCGCCGTCGACGAGGTGCAGGACCTCGACGGCCTCGTGCGCCTGCTGGGCTCCTTCGAGCGCTCCGGCGTCGGCGGCCCGTTCGCCTACTGGGTCGACACCGACAACGCGCAGTCCGACCGCTACGTCGTCTACCTCACCCAGTCCGGCCTCGGCCTGCCCGACGAGTCGTACTACCGCGAGGAGCAGTACGCCGAGGTCCGCGAGGCCTACCGCGCCCACGTCGAGCGGGTGCTCGCCCTCGGCGGGCGCCCGGACCCGGCCGGCGCCGCGCAGCGCGTCCTGGCGCTGGAGACGGAGCTGGCCTCCCACCACTGGGACCGGGTGCGCAACCGCGACGCCAACGCGACGTACAACAAGCTCGACCGGGCGGGCCTGCAGGCGCTGCTGCCGGGGGTGGACCTGGCGGCGTGGACGGCCGCCGCGCAGCTGCCGGAGTCGGCCTTCGCCGAGGTCGTGGTGCGCCAGCCCAGCTACCTGGAGGGCGCCGCGCGGGTGCTGGCCGCCACCCCGGTGGGCACCTGGCGCGACTGGCTGGGCTGGCGGGTGCTGCACCAGGCGGCGCCCTACCTGCCGGAGGCCTTCGTCCGCGAGAACTTCGCCTTCTACGGCACGACCCTGACCGGCGCGCCGCAGCTGCGCGAGCGCTGGAAGCGCGGTGTCGGCCTGGTCGAGGGCGCCCTCGGCGAGGCGCTGGGCGAGCTCTTCGTCGCCGAGCACTTCCCCCCGGCGGCCAAGGCCCGCATGGAGGAGCTCGTCGCCCACCTCGTCGAGGCCTACCGCCAGGACATCGAGGCGCTGGACTGGATGACGCGCGAGACCAAGGACCGCGCGCTGGACAAGCTGGCAAGGTTCACCCCGAAGATCGGCCACCCCGACACCTGGCGCGACTACTCCGCGCTGACGATCGAGCGCGACGACCTGCTGGGCAACGTCCGCCGGGCGTTCTCCTTCGAGGTGGACCGCGAGCTGGCCAAGCTCGGCGGCCCGGTGGACCGCTCGGAGTGGTTCATGACGCCGCAGACCGTCAACGCCTACTACAACCCGGGGATGAACGAGATCGTCTTCCCCGCGGCGATCCTGCGCCCGCCGTTCTTCTCCCTGGAGGCCGACGACGCCGAGAACTACGGCGGCATCGGTGCCGTCATCGGCCACGAGATCGGTCACGGCTTCGACGACCAGGGCTCCAAGTACGACGGCGAGGGCAACCTGCGCGACTGGTGGACCGACGCCGACCGCGAGGAGTTCGGCAAGCGGACGCAGGCCCTCGTCGCCCAGTACGACGCCCTGGAGCCCCCGGAGACCCCCGGCAAGCACGTCAACGGCGCGCTCACCGTCGGCGAGAACATCGGCGACCTGGGCGGGCTGACGATCGCGCACAAGGCGTACGAGATCGCCCTCGGCGGGCGGGAGGCCCCCGTCGTCGACGGCCTCACCGGCAGCCAGCGGCTGTTCTTCGGCTGGGCGAAGGTCTGGTGCGGCAAGGTCCGCCCGGCCGAGGTGGAGCGCCGGCTGGCCGTGGATCCGCACTCCCCGCCGGAGTTCCGCTGCAACGCGGTGGTGCGCAACCTCGTGGAGTTCCACGACGCCTTCGGCACGCAGCCGGGCGACGGGCTGTGGCTGGACCCGGCGGAGCGCGTCCGCATCTGGTGACCCCTCCGGCCGGGGCGCCCTCGCCGGCGGGTCAGCCGGCGAGGGTCACCCGGTCGCGGCCGGCGGACTTCGCGGCGTAGAGCGCGCGGTCGGCGGCCACCAGCAGCTCGTCGGGGCTCGTGCCGTGGACGGGGCTGGTCGCGACGCCCGCGCTGACCGTCAGCCGCAGGTCCTCGACCTCCAGGCGCAGCCGCGCGCACGCGCGGCGCAGCTCCTCGGCGCGCTCGGTGGCGGCGCCCGCGTCGAGGTGCGGCAGCAGGACGACGAACTCCTCGCCGCCGTAGCGCACGACGTCCTCGGCGCGCGCGTGCGCCCGCAGCACCTGCGCGACGGCCACGAGGACCTCGTCGCCGACGGCGTGGCCGTGGACGTCGTTGACCGCCTTGAAGTGGTCGACGTCGAGCAGCACGAGCGAGAGCGGGTCCCCGGCGGCGGCCGAGGCGCTCAGGCGCGCCTGCAGGTCGTCGACGAAGCGGCGCCGGTTGCGCAGCCCGGTGAGGGGGTCCCTGGACGCCTCCTCGGCGAGGTCGGCCCGCAGCCGCTCGATGGTCCGCACGTGCGCCAGGAGCTGCTCGTTGGCCTCCTCCAGCGCGCGCTGCTGCGCCAGGACCGCCGTGACGTCGCGGACGACGAGGACGCGGCCGAGCACGTCCCCGCGGTGGTCGCGGATCCAGCGGGCGCGCACGTCGAGGCTGCGCCCGTCGCCCGTGCGCAGCACGGTGACGACCTCCCCGGCCCCCACCGCGGCCGCCAGGTCCGGCAGCAGCCCCGCCAGCGCGGCGCCCACGGGTTCGCCGCGCGCACCGCACGAGCCGCGCAGCAGCTCGCGCCCCGCGGCGTTGAGGTCGACGACGCGCCCGCTCTGGTCGACCACGAGCACGCCGTCGCTCATGGTGTCGACGACGAGGCCGCGGGCGACGGGCACCATCCGCAGCAGGTCCTGGGCGAGGACCGCGTACGCGAAGACGATCCCGCTGACGACGAAGGCGGGCGGGGTGATGTCCACCGGCAGCACGGAGGCGGGCGAGGTGATGCTCACGGCGTTGGCCAGGACGGGGACGCCGAGCCCGACGAGCATCGTCGTGGCCTGCCGGCGCACCAGGCCGCTGGAGGTCGAGCGCGAGCGCAGCAGGTCGCGCACCCCGCTGGCGATGACCGCGTAGCTGTAGAGCGAGTGCAGCCAGAAGGCGGGCCCGTGCGTGGTCTCCCGCACGAGCGGGTCGCCGGTGTAGGCGACGGTCTGGTGGAACCAGTGCAGCCGGTCGTCGAGCGCGACGACGGCGAGCAGCAGGACCGGCTCCACGAGCAGCAGCAGCAGGCGGCTGCGGCGCATCGGCCGGCCCGTCGCGGCGTGCAGGAACACCCGCAGGCAGGCCACCGTCGCGCCGACGCCCGCGAACTCGACGAGCACGAGGGCGTCCTGCACCGCCGGCGGCGGGCCCAGCCCCATGACGGCCACGGCCGCCGCCCACGTGCCGGAGCCGAGCAGCCCGAACGCCAGCGGCGCCGCGGCCGGCGTCTGCGCGCGCGAGCGCCAGGCGAGCACCGCGACGGCGACCGCGAGCAGCGCGGAGACGGCCGCGACCACCGCGAGCGTCGACACGCCTGCTGCACCTCCTCGCCCGAGCCGTGGTGGACCGAGCCTGCCAGGGAGATCGGACAGGCGGGGGTGGAGCAGGAGCCGCCGACCGGGTGGTGGGCGGCCCGCCCTCAGCGACCGGGCGGGTTCGGCGGCAGCCGCGGGTGCAGCAGGTGGGCCACCAGCGCGGTCCACCCGGTCTGGTGGGTGGCGCCCAGGCCCTCGCCGGTGTCCCCGTCGAAGTACTCGTTGAAGGTCGGGTGCTCCTGCCACAGCGGGTCGGGAGTGGCCTCGATGCGCTCGCCGTCCGCCGGCCGGCGGCCCTGCACCGGCCGGAAGAGCGAGACGAGGCTGTCGTCGATGAGGTCGGCCGCCTGCACGAGCGTGATGCGCTTGCCGGAGCCCTTGGGCACCTCGACGGTCAGGTCGTCGCCGAAGAAGCGCCCCAGCGTGCGCAGCTTGTCGGCCAGCAGCACGTTGACGGGGAACCACACCGGCCCGCGCCAGTTGGAGTTGCCGCCGAACAGCCCGGTGCGCGACTCCCCGGGCTCGTAGACGATCGAGGAGGCCTGCCCCTCCACGGACGTGGTGATCTCCTGCTTGACGGCCGCCGACAGCGACCGGATGCCGTAGTCGGACAGGAACTGCTCGGAGTCGAACATCCGGTCCAGCAGCTTGACCAGCCGGGGCTTGTCGACGAGCGAGAGCAGCATCAGCCGCCCCTCGGGGGTGGAGCGGGTCAGCAGCGGCAGCGTCAGGTCGGGACGGCGCTTCTGCAGCCACCGCAGCCGGCTCGTCAGGTCGGGGCACTCGTCGGCGATCCAGCCCGGCACGTCGGTCGCCCCGAGGATCGGCAGCAGCCCGACCATGGACGGCACGCGCATCGGCTCCGCGGTGCCGTCCGGGCGCAGCAGGACGTCGTAGAAGAAGCCGTCCTCCTCGTCCCACAGCGACACCTCGTGGGTGCCGAAGGACGTCATGGCCTGCGCGATGGACAGGAAGTGCTCGAGGAACTTGGTGGCGGCGTCCTCCCAGGCCGGGTCGTGCCGCGACAGCTCCAGCGCGATCTTGAACATCTGCTGGCAGTAGAAGGCCATCCAGCTCGTGGCGTCGGACTGCTCCAGCCGGTACCCGGGGGGCAGCTCGGCCGAGCGGTCGAAGAGGCCGATGTTGTCCATGCCCAGGAAGCCGCCCTCGAAGAGGTTCGACCCGCTGGAGTCCTTGCGGTTGACCCACCACGAGAAGTTGAGCAGCAGCTTGGTGAAGACGCGCACGAGGAAGCCCTGGTCGCGGTAGCCGTCGAGGCGGTAGACGTGCCAGGCCGCCCAGGCGTGCACGGGAGGGTTGACGTCGCCGAAGGCCCACTCGTACGCCGGCAGCTGCCCGTTGGGGTGCATCGACCACTCGCGGCACATGAGCACGAGCTGCTCCTTGGCGAACTCGGGGTCGACGTGCGCGAGCGGGATGGCGTGGAAGGCGAGGTCCCACGCCGCGAACCAGGGGTACTCCCACTCGTCCGGCATGGAGATGACGTCCGCGAGGGCCAGGTGCGTCCAGCTGGTGTTGCGGGCGCCCCGCCGCTGGCGCGACTCCGGCGCCGGGTCGGTGTCGGGGTCCCCGCTGAGCCACTGGCGCACGTCGTAGCGGTACAGCTGCTTGGTCCACAGCAGCCCGGCGTAGGCGCGCCGGGCGATGTGGCGGTCGGACTCGCCCAGGCCGGGGTGGATGACGGCGTCGTAGAACTCGTCGGCCTCGGCCTCGCGGTCGCGCAGGACGGCGTCGAAGCCGCGGCCGAAGGTGTGCGGGCCGGGCGCCTGCCGCGACAGCCGCAGCCGCACCTCGACGGTCTGGCCGGGCTGGACGGCGTCGAAGCTGTACCAGAACGCCGCCTTGGTGCCCTCGCGGCGGGGGTTGACCGCCGAGGTGTCCCCGCGCACGATCCGCCGGTCGATCCCGTCCTTGGTGTAGGCCGTCGGGTTGTGGTCGGCGCCGAAGAGCTCGACGAGGTTGCTCTCGTTGTCGCAGAAGAGCACCTCGGGACTGCCCTCGGCCGCCAGGTGGTACCGGCCGAGGTGGCCGTGCTCGCACTCGACGTCCTCGAGCCCGCCGACGGCGAGGGTGGGCGGCAGGACCTGCGTCATGCTCCCGCGCCGGCGGTCCCAGCCCCAGGACCAGGTGTTGCGGAACCAGACCTGCGGCACGAGGTCCAGCGGCGCGGGGTCGGGGCCGTGGTTGGTGGCGGAGACGACCATGCACAGGTCGTCCGGGGAGGCCTTGGCGTACGTCACCGTGACGTCGAAGAAGCGGTTCTCGTCGAGGACGCCGGTGTCCCCGAGCTCGTACTCGCGCTCCTCGCGCCCGCGGCGCGCGTTCTCCTCGCGCAGCCGCGCGTAGGGGAACTCCGCCTGCGGGTACCGGTACAGCCAGCGCATCCAGCTGTGGGAGGGGGTGCCGTCGAGGGCCCACCAGTACTCCTTGGCGTCCTCCCCGTGGTTGCCCTCCCCGTTGGTGAGCCCGAAGAGGCGCTCCTTGAGGAAGGGGTCCCTGCGGTTCCACAGGGCCACCCCCAGGTTGAGGAAGCCGAACCGGTCGCAGACCGCGCCGAGGCCGTCCTCGCCCCACCGGTAGGCGCGCGAGCGCGCCTGGTCGAACGGGAAGGCCGACCAGGCGTCCCCGTCCGCGGAGTAGTCCTCGCGGACGGTGCCCCACTGCCGGCCCGCGACGTACGGCCCCCACAGCCGCCAGGGACCGTCCGGGCCCGGCGACTCGGCCATGCGGGCGTGCTCGGCGCTGCGGTGCTGCGGCGGCTGCTCCGGGAGCTCGGTCGACTCGGTCACCACCTCAGTCTCCCAAGAGATCACCGCACGGCGACCCCGAGCGGGTCGGCGAGTGGGATGTGCTGCCGTGCAACGCTTCCGGTCCGGAGGGCGCCGGCGATTTGCCTCCTGGACGGGGCGCCGTCTACTGTTCTTCATGTCGCCGGGACGGGGCAGCGCAGCGGGCCGCAAGGGCCGCGGGGCTGGGTCGGGTCGGTGGCGCCGGAAGCCTGATCGGGGGCTGGGTTGCTTGTCGGCCTGGTTCCGGGTTAAGGTGGGGAAGTTGTCTCTCTTCGGTTGGCCTCTTGGTGGGGTCGGCTGGGTGGGCGTCCGGTTCTTGAGAACTCAACAGTGTGCCAAGTGTTGATGCCAAATCAATCAACCCCGTATGGCCACCGCTCATCTGGGTGGTGGTTGGGGATT